>USMP01000371.1 GCA_900555795.1 uncultured Eubacteriales bacterium | reverse complement strand
TGTCGGAAACCCGCGGCTTCAATCTGTCCGGCAGGGCGTTAACTCTCCATGTGCTTGCCCAGGAAGGCGGCGATGGTCTGGGCCAGCTTAAACTCGGTTTCGCCGGTGACAATGGCCTCCCCGTCCTCAACAAACAGGACCAGGCCCAGCACATCCCCCTCGGAGATAATGGGGGCGGCCACGGAGGCGCAGAACTTGTCGCCGCCGTCTGTGACGATAATCCGTCCCTCCCCCTGGGTGTGCTGATAAATTTTGCGGTCCTCCATGATCTGCTCCAGCTGGGGGCTGATGCGCTTGCCCATCAGTTCCCGCTTGCCGCCGCCGGCCACGGCAATCACCGTGTCCCGGTCCGTAACGGCAGTAATGGAGCCGCAGCTTTTGGACAGTGTTTCGCAGAATTGAGCGGCAAAATCGTCCAGGCCGCCCATGAGAGAGTATTTTTTGAAAATGACCTCGCCGTCGCGGCTGGTGTAAATTTCCAGGGGATCGCCCTCGCGGATGCGCATGGTGCGGCGGATTTCCTTGGGGATCACCACCCGCCCCAAATCGTCGATACGGCGCACGATTCCGGTTGCTTTCATATCTCGATTCCTCCCGTGGTTTTCTTGGAAAACATGGCTGCTCTTGGCTGACACGGGTAGTATCCGCAGATATTGGGAAGGTATGCGAAAACTGGGCTGGATTTGTTTGCCTGTAATTTTGCCGTTATTTTCCGCGCCCACAGTTCAAAATTCTGCGAAAGGCGCCCATGGAGAGCCGGTCCGCCAGCAGGATGGCGGCCAGGGCGGCCGCGGCCAGCAGCGCGTGGAGGACCCAGGCCGGGCGGTAGAAGCCGGTGGAATCATAGATCAGCGCGCTGACAGGCGCGCCCACGGCCACACCGAGGTACAGGATGGTGGTCAGCAGGCCCACATTGGAGACGAAATCCCGGGTACCAAAAAATTTTTGCGTCAAATAGGCGGGAAGAATAACCTGCAGAGAGGTGGTCAGGCCGAAGAGCAGGGCGGGGATGAGAATGCCGGGGCTGCTGGTGCAAAGCAGCAGGGAGAGAAAGGCGGCTATGGCGACACCGCAGCAGAGGATGGAGGCCAGCGCCGCGGAGAAGTGGTCGTAGAGGATGCCCACCAGCACCTTCCCGCACACGCCGGCCATCAGTACCAGCGCGTACATTTTTACCGCCAGCGCCTGCTCCACCCCCGCGGCCTGCCAGTAGGCCACCAGATGCTGCTGGGTTCCCATGGTGGCAAAGCCCAGGAAAAAGATGGCCAGGGCAAAGAGCCAGTAGCTGGGAAGGCGGAGGGTCTGGGCCTGGGTGAACCCTGTGGCCTCCGTATCTTCCTCCCGCCTGGAGGGGGCGGCGGCGCCGTAGGGAAGAAGGCCCACGGACTGGGGCGTGGGGCGCAGCAGTACCAGCGCCAGCAGCGCCGTCAGCAGTATGGCGGCGGCAATCAGCCGGTACGTGCCCCGCCAGCCCACCGACTGGATCAGCCGGGACACGGTGGGGGAGAGGAGCGAGGAGGCCAAGCCGGAGCCGGTGAAGGCCAGGCCTGTCACAAGCCCGCGCTTATCCGCAAACCAGTTGGACAGCAGCAGCGTGATGGGGACAGAGCCGAAGAGACAGGCCGCCAGGCCCGCCAGCACGCCCCCCGCGTAAAACCCGTAGACGGAGCGGGACATGGAGTAGCACAGGTGGGCGCCTGCCCCCAGGACCGCTCCCAGCAGGATCAGAGGGCGCATGGGGAAGCGGCGGTAGAGCCGGCCCACGAAGGGAATAATCAGCATGGTGGTGGCGGTGCTGCAGGTGCTGTACAGTACCAGAGCGGAGCGCTTGACCTGGAGGGACTGGGCCACAGGGGATAAAAACAGGGCGTTGAAGTAGGACAGCATGCCGACGCTGGCGGCGGACAGCAGCAGGCAGGCGAACACGATGACCCAGTGGTAGAGAGAACCTTTCTTTTGCAGCTGTTTCATCGGTTCCCCCTATTTCCCAAACAGCCGCGCCGCCCGTTCCATCCGCTGC
>USMP01000370.1 GCA_900555795.1 uncultured Eubacteriales bacterium | reverse complement strand
TATCCCCTGCTGATCTGGGCGGCGCTGTGGCTGGTCAGCTTCATCCTGTCGGGCTACTTCGGCGATCGGTTTGCCGGAGGGATGCCCGCCTTTACGGTGCTGGGCTTCCATCCCTCCTTTGCGCCCACCATCTTCCTGTATTGGATCGGCGGACAGCTCACCCTGAATTTGGGGCTCTACCTGCTCCAGGATGAGTGGCTCTCCCAGAAGGACTGGGATGCGTTCTGCGACAAAGTCAAGGGAATGAAGGGGGTCAAATGATATGCCGCACAGTACGGTCGTTTTAATCGCAGCCTTTTCCGCGCTGATGATCGCGGTCTCCTTCGGCATCGGCGTCTGGGCCAAGAAAAAAGCCAATACCGCCCAAGCCTATTTTGGCGGTACCGCCATGTTCGGCCCGGTTGCCGTGGGCCTTTCCTCCATGGCGGGCATTGCCTCCGCGTTCGCCCTGGTGGGCGTTCCCGGTATCATCTACACCTCAGGAAACGCCATGACGTTCTGGATGCTCTCCGGCGCGGCCTTTGCCATGAGCTACATCATCCTGGGCAAGAAGGTGCGGGCCATGGCCGAGATCGCCCCCATCTCCAGTCTGGGCGATATCTGTGACGTGCGCTTCAACCATAACTGTTTTATCAAAGCCCTCATGTCCATTATTATCTGCCTGGGCTGCGTGGGCTATCTGGCCGCCCAGATCTCCGCGGGCAGCGCCCTCATCGCCCAGCTGGTGGATATCCCGCCCATCGTGGCCGGGTTTTTGATCTTTGGCCTGCTGACCGTCTACACCGCTTTGTCGGGCGAAGTGGGCGGCCTGCTGAGCCAGGCGTTCCAGGGCTTCGTCATGGTGCTGGCGGGGCTGGTGCTCATCATTGCCTTTTTTGTGGTCACCGGCGGCTTTGGAAATGTGCTGGAGGCCGTGTCCGCCGTCCCGGAGGTCACCGGGAGCAACGGGGTCACCAAGACGCTGGGCGCCTCCCTGTCCTGGGGGACCATGCCCGGCGGAATTTCCCTGACCTGGATGCTCATCCCCATCCTGGGCTGCGTAGGGCAGCCGCAGGTGCTCACCCGTATGTACGCGGTGAAGAATCCCCGGGATCTGCCTAAGGCCGGGCTGGTCACCGCCGTGACCCACACCATCGTGGGCTTCCTGGCGGTAGTGGCGGCCTACGGCGCGCTGTACCTGGTAGCGACCGGGACCATCGACCCGCTGGTTTCCGGGGATCAGGCCATCTATGCATTCTCCGATTATCTGGGCATCTGGGCGCAGGTGCTGGTGTACGCCGCCATACTGGCCGCCGCGCTGTCTTCGGCCAGTATGTTCCTGACCTCCTCCTCCACGCTGATCTCCAAGGACCTGACCTCTGCGCTGGGCATTAAGATCGCCCCGGAAAAGCAGATCAATGTCTCACGCGTCTTCATGTTTGTGCTGGGGGCCGTGTCCATCGTGGTGTCCATCTACTCGACCGAGATGGTGGCCCTGCTGGGCACCTTCGGCTGGGGCACCCTGGTCTCCGGGACCTTCCCGGTCTTTGTGCTGGGCCTGCTGTGGGAGCGCTGCAACGAGAAGGGCGTCATGTGCGGCGTAGCCGTCTCCCTGGTCTTCAACATCATCCCCTTCTTTGGATTCAAATTCCCCAGCGCCCTGCCCGGCTACTTTATCACCTCCGCCCTGGCGGTGGCCGTTACGGTGGTGGTTTCCATCATCGTCCCCAAAAAGGAACTCTCTCCCCAGCTGGACGCAGTGCTGAAGCTGTGATAACCTGGGGGAGGACGAGGCCGTCCGTGCGCCCGTAGTGTTGCGCCCAAAGGACGGGCCGGGACTTCTCGGATCCTTCCCAAGAAGAAAACAGCCTTCCCGTTCCGCCGGGCGGCAATGCCGCCCGGCCCTCCCCCCGCGTATCGTGTCCGCTCCGTGGGGCCGGCCGCACCACACAGACCATTCAGGAGGCGCCGCCCACGGCCCCTCCTGGTGGCGGACGGCGCCACGGAGCGGACGCTGCGAATCACCGGAGGTCCGCTGACGGAC
>USMP01000369.1 GCA_900555795.1 uncultured Eubacteriales bacterium | reverse complement strand
TCTCGGCGGGAACAGGCAGTTCACCGTCCTTGGTGGCGTACCACAGAATCGCATCCGCGATCAGGTTGCCCAGGGGAGTCTCCTGGGTGCGGACGCCGGGAGCGCGGTCGCCGCTCAGCTTGACCTCGGTCTTGGCAAACACGGTGCCGTAGTCGGCCTCGATCTCAGCGGCGATCTCAGCGGCCCGGGCGACAATGGCGTCGTCCTCAGCCACGGTAATGCTCTCGGAGGCGACGGTGTTGGTCGTAATGGCGCCGTCCTTGATGGTGATGACGCCGATGTTCTCCAGCTTGGTGCCGGTGGAGGTCACAACGGTCTCACCCACCTTGCGGTCAGCATTGGTCGCGGCAGCCACATCCTCCTCGGTGGAGTGGGAGTGGCCGTCAATCAGCACATCAATACCGGTAACATGCTCCAGCAGATCGGTGGAACGGTTGCCGGCAGAGCCCTCATCAATCCCCAGGTGAGCCAGTGTGACGATCACATCGCACCCAGCGGCGGTCAGCGCGTCTACCTGGGTCTGGGCAATGGCATACATATCCTCGCCGGCGGCAAAC
Organism: uncultured Eubacteriales bacterium; assembly: GCA_900555795.1. Taxonomy (GTDB): domain Bacteria; phylum Bacillota; class Clostridia; order Oscillospirales; family Oscillospiraceae; genus Pelethomonas. The sequence goes on along the minus strand of USMP01000369.1, from coordinate 1,488 downwards.
GTAACACCCTTGATCTTGGCGGGATGGGCCTTGGTGGCGGTCTCAGGGGTGCTCAGGCCGAACACGCCGACCTTGGTGCCGCCGGGAGCCTCAAAAACCACATAGTTTTCGAAAGCGGCCACGCCCTCGTAGGTAACGTTGGCGGCAGTGACCTGGAAATCAGCTTCCTTGAAATTCTCCAGCAGGTTGGTATAACCATAGTCAAACTCGTGGTTGCCCAGTGTGACCACATCGTAGCCAGCCATATCCATCATCTCCACGGCGGTGGCGCCCTCGGAGACGCTGACCTCGGCCTCGCCCTGGCTGAAATCGCCGGCGTCCATAATCAGGACGTAGGCGCCCTCGGCCTCGTACTTGGCGGCCAGAGCGGCGACCTTGGCATAGCCGGCAATAGCGCCGTGGACATCGTTGGTATGCAGGATCACAATGGTTCCATTATACGCACCGGCCTCCGCATCCTCTGCGGGAGCCTCGGTCTCCGCGACAGGCGCCTCGGTCTCCGCAGCGGGAGCCTCCGCGTCCGCCGCCGCTTCTTCTCCGTCTGCCAGAGCGGTGGACATGGTGCTAAACGCCATAACCATCGCCAGCAGCAGAGCAAGCAGCTTGTTCCACTTTCTCATGTATGGTTCCTCCTAATGTCAAATTTCGGCAGGCTTCCTCCAAAGAGGCCCCTGCCTGTATACAGTGCCTATTATACTCTATTTTTTCCTGTTTGGCTAGACCGGATTTGCACTCTTTTCACAAATTGTCAGCAGTCCCGGCGCCTGAAAAAAATGTTTTCCTCCGCCGGTGCCCCCTCTGGATATGGAGCGTGCCATGTGCTATACTGTATAAAACCCATTAGACTGGATCAGATAGGAGGCCTGCGGATGAATACCTTGCTGAAGGGCGGCTCTGTTGTCTCCGGCCAGGGCTGCCGGCGTTTGGACGTACTGCTGGAGGGGGAGCGGGTGGCCGCGGTGGGGGCGTCCCTGCCCCAGGGGGACGCCCGGGTGGTAAACTGTGCCGGGACGCTGCTCTTTCCCGGCTTTATTGACGGCCACACCCACTTTGATCTCCATGTGGCGGGCACCGTTACCGCCGACGACTTCGCCACCGGCAGCCGGGCGGCCCTGCGGGGCGGCACCACCACGGTCATTGATTTCGCCACCCCGGAAAAGGGGGAGACCCTGGCCTATGGCCTAGCCAGCTGGCGGGAGAAGGCGGAGGGCCGGACGGCCTGTGACTACAGCTTCCACATGACCATTGACGACTGGAACGACGGCATCTGCCGGGAACTGGAGGACATGCTGGCATCCGGCATCTCCTCATTCAAAATGTATATGACCTACCCGGCCATGATGATCGGGGAGGGGGACATGTTCCGGGCGTTGAAGCGTCTGAAGGCCCTGGGAGGCATCTCCGGCGTCCACTGCGAAAACAGCGGCATCATTGACGCCCTCATCGCCGAGGCAAAGGCCGCCGGGCGGCTCTCCCCCGCCTCCCATC
>USMP01000368.1 GCA_900555795.1 uncultured Eubacteriales bacterium | reverse complement strand
CGCCGCCGCTCCCCACAGGGCACACCAGCCGGCCGAACAGGACCCAGCCCAGTCCCAGCAGCCCCGCCGCCGCCAGCAGGATCAGCACTACTTCCAAAATGGGATTCAACGCCCTCACCTCCAGGCCATTCTATGCCGGAGGGCGCGGCAATGACAGCCGCCGGGCGCTCAGTGGATGGTGGCCACCACCATCCCCGTGGCCAGCGTCATGATGAGCCCGGCGGTGACCACGCCCAAAAAGATGGAGGGCAGCGCACGGCGCAGGGGCATGTCCAGGAAGGCCGCCGCCAGCGCGCCCGTCCAGGCCCCGGTGCCCGGCAGGGGGATGGCCACCAGCACCAGCAGGCCCCAGAACTTGTAGCGCTGGACCAGTTCCCGCTTTTCCGCCGCCCGCCGCTCCAGCCGGGCGATCAGGCCCTCCAGGGCGGGAAGCCGGCGGCGAAGCCAGGCGAACACCCGCCGGGTGAAGAGGATGAGAAAGGGCACCGGCGCCATGTTGCCCAGAACGGCGGCCGCCACCGCCAGGGGCAGGGGCAGCCCCACCCTCAGGCCGAAGGGAATGCCTCCCCGCAGTTCCACCACCGGGAGCATGGAAACCAGGGCGGTGAAGCAGAATTCACCGCCCAGCGTGGTATGGAGCCATTGAAACGTGTCCATAGATACCTCCCTGGAGCGCGGCGGGGCCGTTGTCCGCCGCCCCTGGGCGGCGGTTCCTCCCCCTTCCCTGCCGGTCCGCCGCCCCGGCAGCGGGGAAAATGGTTTCTTTACTGACCGGCCGGGACAGGCGTTCCGCCTCCGGCGCGCTGCTGCAGCGCCTTCCTCAGATACCGGCCCGTATAGCTTGCCTCACAGGCCGCCACCTCCTCCGGCGTTCCGGTGCAGACGATCCGCCCGCCGCCGTCGCCGCCCTCGGGGCCCAGATCGATGAGGTGGTCCGCGCACTTGATCACGTCCAGATTATGCTCGATGACCACCACCGTATTCCCCACGTCCACCAGCCGCTGCAGAACCTCCAGCAGCTTGCCCACGTCGTCGGTATGGAGCCCGGTGGTGGGCTCGTCCAGGATATAGATGGTGGAGCCGGTGGATCGCTTGCTCAGCTCCGTGGCCAGCTTCACCCGCTGGGCCTCGCCGCCGGAGAGGGTGGTGGACGCCTGGCCGATCTTGATATAGCCAAGCCCCACGTCGCAGAGGGTGTCCATCTTGGGGGCAATCTTGGGCAGGGCCTTGAAAAACTCCTTGCCCTCCTCGGCGGTCATCTCCAGCACCTCGTGAATATTCTTGCCCTTATAGCGGACCTCCAGGGTCTCCCGGTTGTACCGCTTGCCCTTGCACACCTCGCAGGGCACATAGATATCCGGCAGGAAGTGCATCTCGATTTTCAGCAGCCCGTCGCCGGAGCAGGCCTCGCACCGGCCCCCCCGGACGTTGAAGCTGAACCGTCCGGAGCCGTAGCCCCGGGCCTTGGCCTCCGCCGTGGAGGCAAAGAGGTCCCGGATGTCGTTGAACACGCCGGTATAGGTGGCGGGGTTGGACCGGGGGGTCCTGCCAATGGGACTCTGGTCAATGCAGATGACCTTGTCCAGATACTCCTCCCCCTCTATGGCCCGGTGCCGGCCGGGGCGGCACTTCATCCGGTTTAAATCCGCCCCCAGCCGCTTGAAGAGGATCTCATTGACCAGGGAGGACTTGCCGGAGCCGCTGACCCCGGTGACGCAGGTGAAGGTGCCCAGGGGGATGGTCACGTCGATATCCTTGAGGTTGTTTTCCGCCGCGCCCCGGATCACGAGGCTGTGGCCGTTCCCGGCCCGCCGCTCCCTGGGAACGGCAATGTAGCGCCTGCCGGAGAGATACTGCCCCGTCAGGGAGGCGGGGTTCGCCATCACCTCCTCCGGGGTGCCGGCGGCAATGATCCGGCCGCCGTGGACGCCGGCACCGGGGCCCACGTCTATGATATAGTCGGCGGAGCGCATGGTGTCCTCGTCGTGCTCCACCACCACCAGGGTGTTGCCCAGGTCCCGCAGCCGCTGGAGGGTGGCCAGCAGTTTGTCGTTGTCC
>USMP01000367.1 GCA_900555795.1 uncultured Eubacteriales bacterium | reverse complement strand
CCACCTCGCCGATGAGGATCTTGGCGGTCTCAGGCGTCTGAATGCCGGCCAGTTCGCCGATGCGGTGGGCGCTCTGGCCCACTCCGCGGGGAATTTGATCGGGCGGAACGCGGATTTTCAGGAGGCCTTTGCCGCCATGGGCCGGGCAATCAGCGGGGAGGAGGCGGTCAGCGATTCCCTTCAGGACGCCTATACCGCCGTATTCAGCCCCTCCTCCGGCGTGGTGGAGGCGGACGCGGCCCCGGCGGCGGCCACGGAGCCGCTGCTGCCCGGCGGAAAGCTGCTGCGCTATGCTACGGTGTCTCTGCCCATTCCGGAGGATACGGCGGAGGAGAGCGGGGAGGCGGCTGACGGAGAGGAGACGGCCGCCTCCCCTTCGCCCCCCCCTGCCCCTGAGCCGGAGGAGGACGACACCACCACCGCCGCCCTCTCCTATGTCTATGCCCTGCCGGCCCTGCCGGAAAACGCCAGTCTGGAGCAGCGGAACCTGGGCTTTGTCTATGACAGCCCCCTCCGGGGCAGCCTGACCTCCACCTTTGGCTGGCGGGAGCACCCGGTGTCCGGGGGCACCAAGTTCCACTATGGCATCGATCTGGCGGCGGACCAGGGCTCCGCCGTCTGCGCCTTTGCCGACGGTGTGGTCTACGCCACCGGGGAGAGCAGTACGCTGGGTAAATATATCATGCTGCAGCACCAGGGGGGATATATGACCCTCTACGCCCACTGCAGCGACATCCTGACAGGCTCCGGCAGCGTCACCCTGGGCCAGCAGATCGCCAAGGTGGGGGAAACCGGTGTGGCCACGGGTCCCCACCTCCACTTCGAACTCCACGACGGGGACCTATACCTCAACCCCATTTACTATGTGGAGGTGGGGTGAGGAGGGGCGGCGCTGGGAGGTGACGCCGGGTTTTTGGCTGCTGCTGGCGCTGTCGCTTTTGGCGGGGGCGGGGACCGTGCTGCCCCTGGTGCTGCTGGCGTCCTTGTGCCATGAACTGGGCCATGTGGCCGCCCTGGCTTGGGCGGGGGCCAAAGTGGAGCGGTTCCGTCTCACCGCCTTTGGAGCGGAACTGCGTTCCGACACCCGCTACATGCCCTACGGGCGGGAGTTGCTGTGCACCCTGGCGGGCCCGGCGGTGAATCTGGCGTTGGCGCTGGTACTGGCCCGCCTGACGGGGGATTACCTGCTGGCGGGAGCCAACCTGCTGCTGGGGGTGTTCAACCTGCTGCCCATGCCCGGCCTGGACGGGGGAAGGGCGCTGCACCTGCTGATCAGCTGGCTGACGGACCCCATGACGGCGGACCGGGTGTGCCGGTGGGTGGGCCTCCTGTCCGCCCTGGCCCTGACGGGGGTGACGCTGATCCTGGTTGTGGCCCACCGCACGGGCCTTTTCCTGCTGCTGGCCGCGCTGGGGACCCTCCTGCCCCAAGTTCCTCTTGCCAAACAGGAGGAAAACAGATAAAATAACAGCGTTATCCTGGAGAGGTCTTCCCATAGGGCGGCCCCGCAAACGGGAGAGGGATGACAAAGGAGAGCGCTGCTGTGGATAAAAGATTAGAGAGGATTCTGCCCCGGGTGCAGAAACCCGCCCGGTATGTGGGCGGTGAATATAACGCGGTGATGAAGGAGAAGGGGGAGGTGGACCTCCGCTTCGCCTTCTGCTTCCCCGACACCTATGAGATCGGCATGTCCTTTTTGGGCGAAAAAATCCTGTACGAGCTGCTCAACCGCCACGAAAACTGGTGGTGCGAGCGAGCCTTTATGCCCTGGGTGGACATGAAAGAGCAGATGGAGCGCCTGCATATTCCGCTCTACTGCCTGGAAAGCAAGGACCCGCTGACGGATTTCGATATCGTTGGCTTCTCCTTGGAATACGAGCTTTGCTATACCAATATCCTTGCCATGCTGGATCTGGCAGGCATTCCGCTGCGCGCTGCGGATCGAGACGAGCGCTGGCCGCTGATCATTTCCGGCGGCCCCTGCGTCTGCAACGCCGAACCGATGGCGGATTTCTTTGATATCATGCAGCTGGGCGAAGGCGAACAGATGCTGCAGGACATCTGCGC
>USMP01000366.1 GCA_900555795.1 uncultured Eubacteriales bacterium | reverse complement strand
GGGCCGGGACGGCCCACATGCGCGTAAAATTTCATGCGCGTCGCTTTTTCCAATTTTTGTGGTGCGCTGCCTGCGCATGAAGTTTTATGCCGGTAAGGAGGTGAACGCATTGGCAGACTATTTCTCCCTGTTCTACGTGCTGGTCATCAGCAGCATCTACCTCATCCAGCTTATCAGCGCCGCCATCGGGCTGCGCAAATACAGCCGCTCTCTGAAGTACACCGACTACCAGCGGTTCCGGGAGTCCCACAACATGGTGCCGATCAGCGTGCTGGTGCCCGCCTGCAACGAGGCGGCCACCATCGCCGACAACACCCGGAACCTGCTGAGCCTGGACTTCCCCCAGTACGAGGTCATCGTCATCAACGACGGCTCCCGGGACGAGACCATGGAAATCCTGAAGGAGTCCTTCAAGCTGGTGCCCATCCACATCCCCTTTAAGCGCTCCCTCCCTACAAAGGAGATCCGCACGGTCTACCGCTCGGCCATGTATCCGAACCTGGTGGTGCTGGACAAGGAGAACGGAGGCAAGGCCGACGCCCTGAACGCCGGCATGAACGCCTCCATGTACCCCGTGTTCATCTCCATCGACGCGGATTCCATTCTGGAGAAATCCTCCCTGATCAAGATTGTCTACGCCTTCATGAGCGACCCCGCCTGCGTGGCGGTGGGCGGTATCGTCCGCATCGGCAGCGGCTGCAAAATCGTGGACGGTGAACTGCGGGAGGTGGATCTGGCCGACAAGCCCCTGCTCCTGCTCCAGACCAACGAGTACCTGCGGGCCTTTCTCACCGGGCGCATCGGCTTCAATCAGATGGGGATGCTGCTGATTATCTCCGGTGCCTTCGGGGCCTTCAACAAAAGGGCAGTGATCGACGTGGGGGCTACACCACCGGCCGCATCGGCATGGTGTGCCTGCCCTACTTCTGGATCTTTGAGTTCTTCGGCCCCATCTTCGAGGTCCTGGGCTATGTGGCGGTCCCCCTCTCCGTCCTCTTCGGGATCGTAAATCTGCGCTTTATGGTCAGCTTTTACCTGGTGGCCGTGCTCTACGGCACGATTCTGTCCGTGGGCTCCCTGCTGCTGGAGGTGAACACCTTCCGCAAGTATCCCAAGATCGATCAGATGATGAAGCTGTTCCTCTTCGCCGTCATCGACAACCTGGGCTACCGGCAGCTGAACACCCTCTACAAGGTGGAGGCCATGTCCGGCTTTCGCAGGAACCGCTCCAGCTGGGGCGCCATCCAGCGCCGGGCCTTCCGGGATGACGGGAAGTCCGGGGAAAAAGCGGCCCCGGAAAAATGAGCCCCTGGCAGCGCCCCGCCGGCCCTCACCGGCGGCAGGCGCTGCCTTTTTCCGCCCCGGCGCCCCCGGGACAACGGGCCAGTGTCCATTGTGCTCGAGAAAGGAGTCCCTTCCCCGCGGGGAGACGGCGCCTGCGCCCCGGTCTTGTTTTTTTCCAAAAAAGATGCTAATATAGTATATTGAATTTGTATCCTCTTTTGCAAAGGAGAATCACCTTGGACAGAACACAAGTTGTGATCCCCGCCGAGGCTATGGCACGGCAGCGGGACTTTACCCGGCGGCTTTCCGCCCTCCACGGCCAGGCCGCCCGGGCCCCCCTGGCTCTGGTGGAGACCTACGGCTGCCAGCAGAACGTGGCCGACAGCCAGCGGCTCATGGGGATGCTGCGGGACATGGGCTGCGGCTTTACCGACGATCCCATGGCGGCGGATGTAATCGTGGTGAACACCTGCGCCATTCGGGAAAACGCGGAGAAAAAGGTCTTTGGCGTCATTGGCCAGCTGGTCCATGCCAAGGAGAAAAATCCAGACCTCATCATCTGCCTGTGCGGCTGCATGGCCCAGCAGGCCGCCGTGGCGGAAAAGGTGCGCTCCTCCTACCGCCACGTGGATCTGGTGTTCGGCCCTCAGGCCCTGTGGAAATTCCCGGAGCTTCTCCACCAGGTCTACACCCAGCGCCGCCGGGTGTTTTCCATCGACGACGAGCACGGCTCCATCGCCGAGGGGATGCCCGTGGTGCGGGAGAGCGGGGTGAAGGCATGGGTATCCATCATGTAC
>USMP01000365.1 GCA_900555795.1 uncultured Eubacteriales bacterium | reverse complement strand
TCGAGTACCAGACCGAGGCTCGTCACTACGCCCACGTTGACTGCCCGGGCCACGCCGACTATATCAAGAACATGATTACCGGCGCCGCTCAGATGGATGGTGCCATCCTGGTTATCGCCGCCACCGACGGCCCCATGGCCCAGACCCGTGAGCACATCCTGCTGGCCCGCCAGGTGGGCGTGCCCGCCATGGTGGTGTTCCTGAACAAGTGCGACCAGGTGGACGACGAGGAACTGCTGGAACTGGTTGAGATGGAAGTCCGCGAACTGCTGAGTACCTACGAGTTCCCCGGCGACGACATTCCCATCATCAAGGGCTCCGCTCTGAACGCTCTGGTCAGCGAGTCCACCGATCCCAACGCTCCTGAGTATGCCTGCATCAAGGAACTGATGGACGCTGTGGACAGCTATATCCCCACCCCCGACCGTAAGGCTGACATGCCCTTCCTGATGCCTGTTGAGGACGTGTTCACCATCTCCGGCCGCGGCACCGTGGCTACCGGTCGTGTGGAGCGCGGTATGCTGAAGCTGAGCGAGGAAGTGGAGATCGTTGGGCTGACCGACGAGAAGCGCAAGACCGTTGTCACCGGTATCGAGATGTTCCACAAGCTGCTGGACTTTGCTGAGGCTGGCGACAACATCGGCGCCCTGCTGCGCGGTGTTGCCAAGACCGATATCGAGCGCGGCCAGGTTCTGGCCAAGCCCGGTTCCATTCACCCCCACACCAAGTTTGTGGGCCAGGTGTACGTGCTGAGCAAGGAAGAGGGCGGCCGTCATACCCCCTTCTTCAACAACTATCGTCCTCAGTTCTACTTCCGTACCACCGACGTGACCGGCGTCATCACTCTGCCCGAGGGCGTTGAGATGTGCATGCCCGGCGATAACGTGGATATGAACGTTGAACTGATTACCCCCATCGCCATTGAGAAGGGCCTGCGCTTCGCTATCCGTGAGGGTGGCCGTACCGTGGGTTCCGGCGTTGTCATCGACATCAACGCCTAAGCTGGCATAAACCGCTGAAGGAGAGCGCCGCAGAAATTTCTGCGGCGCTCTTTTTTTGCCGCTCCAGCCTCTGTTCCACACAGGCGTCTGGCTGGCAGAGAGCAGTCGGGCCAATTCCTTATGGGGGGCCAGCTGGTGGGGGCCGCTTCCTACAGGGCCGGAGACCCCCGCCGGGAACTGTTCCCTACAGAACCGGTGGCTGCCTCCGGTTGCGCAAGGTGACATAACTTTATTTTTCCGCCCCTCTGTTTTGAAAGCCGATTTGCCCGCTTTCCGACCAGCCTGCCCTGTGGTCACTCCGCTCTGCCCTTGGCCCCAGGCCTGTTTCCTCCTGGAATCCAGCCGTGGATCACGGACTATCCCTTCAAAAAGAAATTTGTCGGATTTTTGAGATCGTCCCTTGACGGGAGAGACTCAATTGTGTATGATTATTATGTAACTTTTTGTAATTTTTTCTCAGGAGCAGATTTACATAATATGACATCTGAACAACAGCAGAGAGGATAGCGTGACGCGATGATTCGACTAATCGATGTAGTGAAGGAGTACCCAAACGGCACCCACGCACTCAGTGGACTGTCCCTGGAGATTCAGGACGGAGAGTTTGTGTTTATGGTTGGCCCCTCGGGCAGCGGCAAGTCCACGGTGATCAAGCTGCTGATCGGGGAGGTGGAGCCCACGGAGGGCCGGGTCATGGTCAACGGCTTCTCCCTGCGGAATATTCGGGAGCGGCAGATCCCCTACCTGCGGCGGACGGTAGGGGTCATTTTTCAGGATTTTCGCCTGATCCCCAAGATGACGGTTTATGATAACGTGGCTTTCGCCATGCGCGTCATCGGCGCCCGCCCGGCGGAGATCCGGCAGCGCGTGCCGTTTGTGCTTCGGCTGGTGGGCCTGATGACAAAGGCCTCCTGCTACCCGGAGGAACTCTCCGGTGGAGAGCAGCAGCGCGTCGCCCTTGCGCGGGCGCTAACCAACAATGCCAACCTGATTATTGCGGACGAGCCTACGGGCAATATCGATCCCACCATGTCCTATGAGGTGGTAAAGCTCTTAACCTGCCTCAATGAAATGGGGACGACCATTGT
>USMP01000364.1 GCA_900555795.1 uncultured Eubacteriales bacterium | reverse complement strand
AAAACCATGCCTGAAATCAGATTAGAACACGTGACCAAGCGCTGGGGCAAATTTTACGCCGTGGACGACCTGGACCTGGTCATTGAGAACAACGCCTTTGTCACCCTGCTGGGCCCCAGCGGCTGCGGCAAGACAACCGCCCTCAACCTGCTGCTGGGCTACTACAGGCCCCAGGCGGGCCGCATCACTGTGGACGGCGTCCCCATAGAGCATCTGGGCGGCACCCGCCGCCTTTTTACCGTGGTGCGCCAGGATACGTTCCTCTTCCAGGACACCCTGCGCAGCAACCTCACCCTGTATCAGCCGGTGGAGGATCAAATCCTGCTGGATGCCCTGCACCAGCTGGGACTGGACAAGCTTGCTTCCCCCCAGGCACTGGATCAGGTAATAAGCGAGGGCGGGGGAAACCTGTCCGGCGGGGAAAAGCGGCGGATCTGCCTGGCCCGCGCCCCGCTGCGGAATACGCCGGTGCTGCTGCTGGATGAACCCCTTGCCAATCTGGATCTCCCATCGGCCCGCCTGGTGGAGGAGCTGCTTCTGTCAATCCGCGGCCGGACACTGCTGGTGGTCTCCCACCAGTTCAGTTCAGAGAAGCTAAGCGCCTTTGACCAGGTTGTGGATTTTTCCCCCCCTTCTAAGGAAAAAGGGCGTCTCCCTCCAGGGGGAGGCGTCCTTTTTTCCGCACAACCGCTTCAGTTCAAAAGCGGGGTATCCACCAATCCTCCAAAAACATTCCCTGTCCTCCCCCCCATTTTCGGCGCTTTTTTCCCGTTTTTCCTTGCAATTTTGGTGTGACTTTAGTATCATGATATGTAGGAAACAATGGCTTTCTGCAAAATCCACATTAAATGATATAGGAGGAAACCACAATGGCTCTGACCAAGAACAAGGCCGCCCTGTCCTGGATCGACGAAATGACCTCGCTGACCAAGCCTGATCAGATCGTATGGATCGACGGTTCCGAGGCTCAGTTGGCCCAGCTGCGTGAGCAGGCCGTCCAGGAGGGCATCCTGAAGGAACTCAACCAGGAGAAGCTGCCCGGCTGCTATCTGCATCGCACCGATGTCAACGACGTGGCCCGTGTAGAGGATCGCACCTTTATCTGCTGTGAGAAGGAAGAGGACGCCGGCCCCACCAACCACTGGATGGATCCCAAGGAGATGTACGCCAAGATTCACGAGATGTGCGACGGCGCTTACAAGGGCCGCACCTGCTACATCATCCCTTATTCCATGGGCCCCATCGGTTCCCCCTTTGCCAAGTACGGCTTTGAACTCACCGACTCCATCTACGTGGTGCTCAATATGAACATCATGACCCGCATCGGCAAGGCCGTCTGTGACGCGCTGGGCGATGATCCCGGGTTTATCAAAGGCCTGCACTGCCAACTCACCCTGGACAAGGACGGCAAGTATATTGTCCACTTCCCCCAGGACAACACTATCGTTTCCCTCAACTCCAACTACGGCGGCAACGTGCTCCAGGGCAAGAAGTGTTTCGCTCTGCGCATCGCCTCCAATCTGGGCCGCAAAGAGGGCTGGATGGCCGAGCATATGCTGATTCTCGGCATTGAGAATCCTCAGGGCGAAATCCGTTACCTCTCCGCCGCCTTCCCCTCCGCCTGCGGCAAGACCAACCTGGCCATGCTGATTCCCCCTGAGGGGTACGCCGCCAAGGGCTGGAAGGTCTGGTGTGTGGGCGATGATATCGCCTGGCTGCGTGTTGGCAGCGACGGGCGCCTGTACGCCGTGAACCCGGAGTATGGCTTCTTCGGCGTGGCCCCCGGCACCTCCATGAAGTCCAACCCCAACGCCCTGATCTCCACCAAGAAGGACACTATCTTCACCAACGTGGCTCTGAACACCGCCGACAACACGGTCTGGTGGGAGGGCATGGACAAGAATCCTCCGGCCCACGCCATCGACTGGCAGGGCAACGAGTGGACGCCCGACATGGGCACCAAGGTGGCCCATCCCAACAGCCGCTTTACTGCCCCCGCCCGCAACTGCCCCTGCCTCAGCAGCGAGTTTGAGAATCCCCAGGGCGTGCCCATCAGCGCTATTGTGTTCGGTGGCCGCCGGGCCAAGACCGCTCCCCTGGTCT
>USMP01000363.1 GCA_900555795.1 uncultured Eubacteriales bacterium | reverse complement strand
CGCCGGCAGCTACGACTACATGCTCACCGCCGAGGCCAAGAGCATCCCTCTGATCCACGAGATGGCCCGGCAGAGCGGCGCCGCAAAATACTTTGTGGCCCGGAAGGGCTCCAAGGTCTACATGCCTGACCCCATCCACGTCTCCGTCCGCTCCATCACCACCCTGCGCCAGCAGGATCTGTTTTTGGGATCGGATGACTGCGCGCTGATGCAGGGCAAGCGCATCCTCATCGTGGATGACGTGATCTCTACCGGGGAGAGCCTCCACGCGCTGGAGGAGTTGGTGCGCATGGCCGGCGGCACCGTCACCGGCCGGGCCGCTATCCTGGCCGAGGGGGACGCCCTGTCCCGGACGGACATCACCTATCTGGCACCCCTGCCAGTATTCAACGCCGACGGAAGCGTCAAAGCATAGTCAGCAAGCATAGTCAGCAAGCCACGCCCCTCGCCGCAAGCGGCGAGGGGCGTTTGTTTTGCTTTCAGGAGCCGCGCCTACGATTCCGCAAAGGCCACTGTCAGCGGCTCTACAGCCATAAACCGGTAGGTACTGCTGCCGCGGGCGGCGCTGTCCCGGCCGATGCTGTGGTCATACCGGGCGGCAAAGGCTGTGCCATGGCGGTCGAACACCGCCAGGTACGTCCCATCCAGCCGGTAGATATTGCTGTTGGCGGCGCAGACCAGCCGCGTCCCGTCCCACGCCAGCACCGGATCCTGGAAAAGAATATCATACCCGTAATCCGTATCCAGGCCGCTGCGCCCCGTCAGCGCCAGGCGGCAGACGTTTCCCTCCTCCAGCACCAGGGCAAAGCTGCCGTCGCTGAGGGCCGCCAGCTGGAAGCCCTCCCGCCGGTGCACCGTCCACAGCACCGCGTCCGCCCCGGCGTCCTCCAGCAGCGTCAGTTCCTGGACTGTCTCACCGGTGGCGGCATCCAGGACCGACAGGGACAGCGTCCCGCCGGCGGCGGTATAGAGCAGCAGGCGGCTCCCATCGGCACCGAGGGACAGGGACTCGCTGTCACCCAGTCCGGCGTCCAGGGATCGCACCAGCCGGATGCGGGCCGTATCCGGCTTCATGGCGGTCAAACTCTCTCCGGTGGAATTGCGCACCCGGGATACGGCCTGCTCCTGCTCCACCATGGGAATGAAGTACACACCGCTGCCGCCGGCAGACCGGATCAGATCCACAGGCTCCCCCCGGTCCGAGAGGGTGGACAGGTACACATAGACCCCGTCCCGCCCCGCCGCCGCCTGACAGCATAGTTTGGGGGCGCCAGCCTCATCCTGGCAGTTCACCTCCGCCACATTCCCCGCCCGGTCCTTGGTGACGCTCACCCGCACGGTGTGCTCCGGCGGAATCGCCACCTGGAAGTAGTCCGTCAGCTTCTGCTGCTCCTCCACCGGGAACTCCACATACGCCCGGGACTGGTGGCGCACATCCAGATACAACGGATAGCAGGTATAGTACGCTCCCAGCGCCACCACCTCCTCCCGGGTCTCCCCGGCGGCGGTGCGCTCCGCCACATCGGCGGCAGGCAGAAGCATCAGTTCCCGGCTCACCCACCGCTCCTCGGCAAAGTCGATGCCGCCGCTGGAGGAAATTCCGTAGTTGGTCCCGCTGATGCTGATCTCGGCCCACGGCACAAAGGGCTCCTCCTCCCGGCGCTCCCGCTGGGAGAAGGCAAAGGCGGTCTCCGGCGAGAGGGTCTCCGTCCCCAGAGACACCGCGGTGTCCCAGAAGAGGTGCCCCTCGCTCTGGACATGGAAGGTCAGGTCCACGCCCCGGGCAGCGCTCCTGTCCCCGGAGAGCACTGTCTCCCGGATCTCCACAGCCTCCTCCGTCCCCCGCAGGGCAGCGTCCGCCGCCAGAAGCAGCGCCAGGGGCATAAGCAGCAGAACCGCCGCCGCAGCAAGGGTTTTTCTCATGGCTGCTCCTCCTCCCCATCCTCCGCCAGCTTCTCCAGGGCCCGGCTCACCCGGTCCGCCTGGTAGCGGTAGGTCTCCTTCACATATCCCATCAGGTCCCCGCCCCGCTCCTCCAGTTCCAGCATGGACACATCCCCCACAATCTTTCCCTTCCGCAGCAGCACCGCCCGGCCCACGAACCGCTCCACCTC
>USMP01000362.1 GCA_900555795.1 uncultured Eubacteriales bacterium | reverse complement strand
GCCCGCCTGCCCTCCCGGTTCAGGTTTTCCACACTGGTATACGTACGGCCGCCCCGCTCCCCCTTCTCCACCGAGAAGTGGGTATCCGCCATGGCGGCCAGCTGGGGCAGATGGGTTACACAGAGCACCTGCTTGTTCCGGCTCACCTGTGCCAGCTTCTGCGCCACCTTTTGGGCCGCCCGGCCGCTGACACCGGTATCCACCTCGTCAAACACAAGGGTGCCGATAGTCTCATTTTCCGCCAGCACATTTTTCAAAGCCAGCATAATTCTGGCCAGTTCACCGCCGGAGGCGATGCGCTGGATGGGCTTCAGTTCCTCTCCTACATTGGCGGACATGAGAAAACGCACCTCATCCATACCGGTGGCGTCCGGCTCCTTCTCCTGAAAACAGATGGCAAAACGGACCTTGGGCATGTCCAGCTGGCGCAGTTCATCCTGGATGCGGCTCTCCAGTTCCCGGGCCGCAGCCTTCCGCGCATCGGAGAGGAGCCTGCCGGCTTTGACAACCCGGCTCCGCTCCCGCTCCAGTTCCCGCTCCAGCCGTTCCAATGTATCGGCGGCAAAGGTAATCCGATCCAACTCCTCCCGGCACTGGTCCAGATAGGCCAGCATATCCTCCACAGTTGCACCATACTTTTTTTTCAGCCGGTACAGCTGATCCGCCCTGGCCTCCAGATTGTCCAGTTCCTGGGGGCTGAACTCAAAACTCTCCTCCAGATCCCGCAGAGTCTCCGCCACGTCATAGGCCTCGGATTGAAGGGCGTCCACCCGCTGGTGCAGCTGGTCAAAGGTATCTCCCAGGCCTCTGGCGGAAAGCAGTGCCTGCTCCGCCGCCCGCAGCTGAGACACGGCCCCACCGCCCTCCTCCCCGCCACTGAGGCAGTAGAGGGCGCCCTGGACAGCGGAGAGAAACTTCTCGCTGTTGCGCAGGATCTCCCGCCGCTGGAGCAGTTCCTCCTCCTCGCCGCTTTTCAGTTCCGCCCGCTCCAGTTCGCCAATCTGAAAGCGCAGGCTGTCCACCCGGCGCTCCTTCTCCGCCTCATCCATCTCCAGGCTCCGCATCTTCCGGCGGGTGGCCTCCATGGCTGTGTAGCAGGCGCCGTAGGTCTCCAGAAAACCCTCCACACCGCCGTAGCTGTCCAGATAGGCGCCATGCTGCTCCTCGTCCAGCAGCTGCTGACCATCATGCTGGCCGTGAATATTCAGCAGCTGGCAGCCAATCCGCCGCAGCTGGGCCACCGTCACGGGCCGGCCATTGACCCGGCAGGCGTTTTTCCCGTCGGCATAGATCTCCCGCTGCAGCAGCAGTTCCCCGCCCTCCGCCGCGAGAGCGCATTCCGCCAATACCGGCAGGTCCGGCACATCCTGAAACACGGCGCTGACAAAGGCCTTGGCTGCGCCGGTACGGATCAGATCCCGGCTGGTGCGCTGGCCCAGCACCGCCCCCATGGCATCGATTACGATGGATTTCCCCGCGCCGGTTTCTCCGGTCAGGGCATTGAAACCGCTGTCAAAGGTGATGTCCGCCTCCTCAATGACAGCGATATTCTCAATATGCAGCAAATAGAGCATGGCAGCCACTCCTTTCCCCCCGCCGGAAGGGGCGGGGGCGGCCAAAGTCACTTCAGCATCTCATGGACCTCGTCGCAGAAGCCGCGGGCCGAATTCTCGTCCCGCATGATCAGAATCACCGTGTCATCCCCCGCCAGGCTCCCCACCATATAGGGAACGCTCATACTGTCCAGAGCGGCGGCGGCGGCATTGGCAAGCCCTGCCATTGTCTTGATAACCACAATGTTCTGGGCGGAATCCACGCTGACAATGCTCTCCCGGAAAATCGTGCGCAGCTTGTCCGCCACGTTCAGCCGGTTGCGCTGAACCGACACCGCATAGCGGTAGCGGCCCTGGCCCATGGGCTCCTTAATGAGATGAAGCTGCTTAATATCCCGGGAAATTGTGGCCTGGGTGCAGACGATGCCCTGCTCCTGAAGCCGGACCTGCAGCTGCTCCTGGGTGTCAATGGCCTCCCGCTCAATAATCTCCAGAATTCTGGCCTGGCGCTCATTCTTCATGGCCAATGCCTCCCGTCATTTTTGTTCGTAAGATCTCATAGATGC
>USMP01000361.1 GCA_900555795.1 uncultured Eubacteriales bacterium | reverse complement strand
GACTTCAAGCTAAGTTAAAGGGCCTGGCTCCCCTTGCTTACAGGAACCAGACCCTCGTGGCGTAATTTTTCTTTTTTCACCTGTCTACTTGACAGGGGGCGGTTCAGGTATAGCGCCGCCGCCTACATATGAGGAGACGCTATGGCCAAGGAACGCACAGTCGTAAAGGGGATCGTGCTCCGCAGTGTGGACACCAAGGAGTCCGATAAAATACTCACCGTCCTCACGGGGGAACTGGGCAAGCTGCCGGTGGTGGCCAAGGGGGCCCGGAGCCGCCGCAGCCGGGTGACGGCGGCAACCCAGCTGCTGGCCTACTCCGAACTGGTGCTCAGCGAGAGCCACGGCTGGCAGTATTTGAGCGAGGCGACCACCATCGAACTTTTTGACGGGGTCCGCCAGGATGTGGAGAAGCTGAGCCTGGCCAGCTATTTCGCGGAACTGACGGAGGCGGTGGCCTATGAGGAGGCGGAGGCGGGGGATTTTCTGCCCCTGCTGCTGAACGCCCTGTATGTTATGAGCGCGCTGCCCCGGCCCCTGCCCCTGGTCAAGGCCTCCTTTGAACTGAAGCTGATGAGCCTCATCGGCTTTGAGCCCCTGCTGGAGCGGTGCGTCTACTGCGGCGCCCCGGAGCCGGAGGAGCCGGTGCTGGAACTTCAGGGCGGGGTGCTGCGGTGCCGGCGCTGCGGAGTGGGGACAGGCCCCTGGTCCCCGCTGACACCCGCCGCCCTGGCCGCCATGCGCCACGTGCTCTACGGAGAAGCCAGGCGCCTCTATCACTTCACCCTGCCCGGTGAGGATCTGCGCCGCTTCTCCGCCGCCGCGGAGGCCTATACGCGGGCCACGCTGGAGCGGGATTTCCGCACCCTGGACTTCTATAAGTCTTTGGTGGCTCCTATTTCAAATACGGAGCGTAATATTTCGACTTAATATAACAAAATAACATAAGGAAAACGGGATTTTGCGCCGGAGTTTTCGGCTGGGCCGCTACTCTCCCCTAGGAGGGGAGTTGCCTGCCGGCACATGGAGAACAAGTATGAGTGAACTATTTGAAAAATCTATCCGCACACTGGAACTGCCGGCCATTCTGGCCATGCTGGCGGATCAGACCAACAGTGAGGAGGCCCGGCAGCGGGCCCTGGCTGTGACTCCCCAGACGGAGGCGGACGAGGTGGAGCGGCTTCAGGGGGAGACGGACGCGGCCCGGGATATGATCGGCCTGCGGGGCAGCCCTGCCTTCTCCGGCATTAAAAGTGTGGGGGAGAGTTTGTACCGGGCAGACCGGGGGGGCGTGCTGAATACCCGGGAACTGCTGGACATTGCCGGGGTGCTCCGCTGCGCCCGCCGGGTGAAGGACTACTGGAACGGCGACGGGGACGCCGCCACCTCCATCGACCACCTGTTCCGCTCCATCAAGGGGAACCGGTTCCTGGAGGAAAAGATCACCACCGCCATTTTGGAGGAGGATGTGATCGCCGACAACGCCAGTCCGGAACTGGCGGATATTCGCCGCCATAAGCGCCTGTCCGCCTCCAAGGGCCGCCAGATTCTGCAGAAGATCATCTCCTCCTCCAGCTACAGCAAGGTGCTCCAGGAGGCCATTATCACCCAGCGGGACGGCCGGTTCGTGGTACCGGTGAAGGCGGAGTTCCGTTCCAGCCTGCCGGGTCTGGTCCACGACGTCAGTTCCTCCGGGGCAACCCTCTTTGTGGAGCCTATGGGGGTGGTCCAGGCCAACAACGAGCTGAAGGAACTGGAGGCCAAGGAAAAAAAGGAGATTGACCGGATTCTCCGGTCCCTGTCCGCCGAGGCGGCGGGCTACCATCAGGATATTTTGACGGACTACGAGCTGCTGGTGCGGTTGGATCTGATTTTTGCCCGGGGGCAGCTGAGTTATAAGATGAACGGAACCCGGCCGGAGATCCGCCCCGGCGGCAGCGTGGTGCTGCGCCACGCCCGCCATCCCCTGCTGGACAGCGCCAAGGCGGTGCCGATCGACATGGAACTGGGCCGGAGGTTTGATACCCTGGTCATCACCGGCCCCAATACCGGCGGTAAGACCGTGAGCCTGAAGACCCTGGGCCTTCTGACCCTGATGGCCCAGTGCGGGCTCCATATCCCCGCCGACAGC
>USMP01000360.1 GCA_900555795.1 uncultured Eubacteriales bacterium | reverse complement strand
CTTATGGGCGGCACCAGCGAGTTTGTCTTTACCCGCAAGTACATGGAGTTTAACACCTTCATGGACCCCGAGGCCACCAAGATCGTCTTTGAAAGCGGCCTGCCCATCCTGATGTACGGCTATGACGTGACCTACTCCGTGCTCTACGACAACCGGGTCATCGAGCGCATCGCCTCCCATGGCAACCAGTCCTCCCACATGGTGGCCCAGCTGCTGCGGGCCTTCATGTACCGCCACAACAACGCCTTCAAGTGGCTGGGCCTTACAGACACCTGCCCCATTCACGACGCCTGCGCCGTGGCCGGCGTAATCGATCCAACCCTGATTACCGAATCGAAACAGCTGCACGTGGACGTGGAAACCGGCGGCTTCTATTTCGACGGCGCCACCGTCTGTGACTATGCCGGCGCCCTGGGCCTGCCCGCCAACGTGCAGGTGGTTTACCGCATGGACAACGAGCGCTTCTTCGATCTGATGGAGAGCACCGCCGCAAACTGCCAATAGACACCCCGCCGCAAAACAGGGAGAGGCCGCAAAGTACGCTTTGCGGCCCCTCCCTGTTTCGTGGTACTGCACAAAACCCGCCGATTGCAGTTGTGACCTCCTGTGGGAAGTGATATACTGATTTTGTATATAAAATAAAAAACGAACTGCCTCCCCAGGGGGGCGGCAAGCAGGTAACGCAGGAGGAACGGGCATCGTGCACTTACGAAACCGGCTGGCTGGGGGCCGGAAAGATGTCGACATGACAACAGGCGGCATCATCCAGCATTTGGTCCTTTTTGCCCTGCCGCTGCTGGCGGGGAATATCTTTCAGCAGCTGTACAATACGGTGGACACCTGGGTGGTGGGCAACTACGTCAGCAACGAGGCCTTCTCCGCCGTGGGTACCGTCAGCCCCATCATCAACACCCTCATCGGCTTTTTCATGGGCCTGGCCAGCGGCGCGGGGGTGGTTATCTCCCAGTACTACGGCGCCAAGCGCTATGACAAGGTCCACGACGCGGTCCACACCGCCCTGGTGATGACCGGTGTGCTGGGGGTGGCCTTTACTGCCATCGGCATCGCCCTTATCCCCTACATGCTCCGCCTTATGAACACCCCCGCCGAGGTGGTGCCCGAATCCACCGCCTACCTCACCATCTACTTCGGCGGCATTTTGGGGCTCATGCTCTACAACATGGGCTCCGGTATTCTCCGGGCGGTGGGGGACTCCCGGCGGCCCTTCTGCTTTCTGGTGGCCGCCGCCCTTATCAACATCGTTCTGGACCTCCTCTTTGTCATTGTGTTCCACATGGGCGTGGCGGGCGTGGCCTATGCCACGGTGATTGCCCAGGCCATTTCCGCGGTGCTGGTAGGGGTGACACTGATGCGCAGCGACAGCTGCGTGCGCCTGCGCCTGCGGGATCTGGCCATCAGCCGGGAGATGCTGGGCAAAATCGTGACAGTGGGCTTCCCCGCGGCGATTCAGATGGCTGTCACCGCCTTTTCCAATGTATTTGTCCAGTCCTACATCAACTTCTTCGGCGCCGACTGCATGTCCGGCTGGACCGCCTACTCCAAGATCGACCAGCTGATCCTGCTGCCCATGCAGTCCCTGGCCCTGGCCGTCACCACCTTCGTGGGCCAGAACCTGGGGGTGGAGGACGTGCCCCGGGCGAAGCAGGGAATCCGCTGGGCCCTTATCATGTCCGTGGCCTCCACGGCGGTCCTGATGATCCCGGTGCTCATTTTCGCCCCCTCCCTGGTTATGTTCTTCAACCGGAAGGCGGAGGTGGTGGCCTACGGAACCCTGCTGCTACGCTTCATCTCCCCCTTCTATGTCCTCTGCTGCGTCAACCAGATCTTTGCCGGCGCCCTCCGGGGCTCCGGCAACAGCCGGGCCCCCATGATCATCATGCTGGGTTCCTTTGTGGTGTTCCGGCAGATCTATCTGTTCATCATGTCCAACTTTATCTGCAATGAGATCATCCCCATCGCCATGGGCTATCCCGCGGGCTGGCTGGTGTGCAGCACCCTCACCTTCCTCTACTACCGCAGGGCCAATCTCGCCGGCAGCCGCATTGTGGAGAATACTCCCGACGAGGCATAGGGCCGGAGGCACGGGCCATTTCCCATGAAAAAAAGCGCCG
>USMP01000359.1 GCA_900555795.1 uncultured Eubacteriales bacterium | reverse complement strand
TGGACATAATCACCGCCGCCAGCGGGGTATCGATGACATTGGTGGCGTCGAATCGGCCACCCAAGCCTACCTCCAGCACCACGATATCACACCGGTGGCGCTGGAAATAGACCATAGCCAGGGCTGTGATGAGTTCAAACTCCGTGGGCGGGTCGGCCATGGCATCCGCCAGGGGGCGGATCTCCTCCGTCAGTTCCGCCAGAACCCCGTCGGGGATCTGCCGGTGGTTAATCTGCATCCGCTCATTGAAGCGGTTGATAAAGGGGGAGGTGTACAGGCCCACCCTATAGCCGGCCTCCTCCAGAATGGAGGCCAGCATGGCGGCGGTGGAGCCCTTGCCGTTGGTGCCCGCGATGTGGATGAATTTCAGCTGCTTTTCCGGGTTTCCCAGCTTCGCCAGCAGTTCCCGGGTGCGCTCCAGGCCCAGCTTGCTTCCCTTCCAGCAGATGCTGTGGATATAGGTCAACGCTTCCTCGTAAGTCATAGAGAATCCACCTGATTTCTTATTTTCTATCGGTTCAAACGGCCCTGCCCAGAATCTGCTTCACCACAGGGCGATAGGCGGCCCGGTTCACCAGGAATACCACCAGCGCGCTGGCCACGATGGTCAGGGGCTTGGTGGTCAGGCGGGTGGCGAAGTTCGCCGCCGCCAGCACCGCGAAGGTCCCCTCCTTACCCACAACGATCATCTGATACAGGGTGGTCGTCACCAGGCCGATCCCGAAGCTGTTGACAATGCCCGCCACAATCACGGTGGCGATGACCTTCCAGGCGTCCCGGGTCTCGGAGAGGCTGCTGCGGAACAGGTACCGGGCGCTGAGGCCGCAGATCAGCGCGAAGGCCATGGGCCCCAGGGAGATGAGGGGAAAATAGGCGCCGTAGCCGTAGATAATGGTGCCCAGGATGTCGCTGATGAGGGCCACCAGCACGCCGGCCAGGGGGCCCAGCCACATGCCCGCCAGGGCCAGGGGAATGGTTTCAAAGCTGATGCGCAGGGTTGCGCTGACCTGGACCGCCAGGTACCGGGCTAAAACGATCTGAATGGCGATGAGGGCAGCCATCATCACAAGGCTGCGGGTGGAGAGAATGCTGGTCTGGTTACGCTTCATATGCGTCTCCTCCTTATTCTGTGCTAGGAGATAAAGTGCATTGAAGCTACCTCACAAAGGCGGTGGATGGAAAATGCCAATTCACGAACCGCATAGTACGGCTATGAATTGGCATTTGATACATCCGAAATTGTGCGGTAGCGGATGCAGCATTACATCGTAGGCCCTATTTCACGGGGGCCTTTCGTGCAGGGGCGACTTCCCAGCCCGCTGCCACTTTACGCGCAATGCTTACTCTACCAATCCTATTTACTTGTATCCCGGGGGCGCACTCCTCAGGACGCGACCATCATACATCATCCCCGGGAAGATTGCAATAGCTTTCACAAACATTCTTTCAAAAAGGTTAATTTATGCCAATTCGACGGAAAATCCGCGATTTTTCTTGGGCGCTTTTACATTTTTTATAGGCTGGCGGCCCAGCGCTTCATACGGCTGATGACAATGTCCCCGATGTTGGCCATGTCCTCGGCGGTGAAGGCACAGCGGAAATTGTCGGAGAACAGGATCTGTGCGTTGGGGGGGAATTCGTCATCCCCCAGCCACAGGAGAAAGCGCATGGTGAGGCCCCGCATCAGTTCCACCTCATACCCCACATCGCTGGTGGGGAGGGGGGTGGCCCCCATTTTGCCCATAACGGCCCGGAGCAACTCCGGCTTAAAGCCGTAGGAGAAGGCAAAGCGCTTGATGCACCGGCCGGTAAACTGCTGGAGATATACCTCCCCCCAGGGGAACTCCCGGTAGGTGAGGTACTGGCCGCCGGGGGCGGCGGCACGGCCATCCACCAGATAGCGCAAGAGGAGGATGCGCTCCGGGTTGGTCAGGGGCGTGGGGCCCACAATGGTGAAAGCCGGGTGGGTGACGGCAAACTCCTCCCCCAGAAGGTTCATGGTGATGGTGCAGGAGGAGGCGTCATAGGGCAGGGCGCAGCGCTCCGCCATCTCCGCAGGGTCGGCGGCCTGAAATTTTTCCAGGTAGAACTCCAGGGGGAGCTCCTCCTTGTTGTTCTTTCCAAAAAATTCCGGGG
>USMP01000358.1 GCA_900555795.1 uncultured Eubacteriales bacterium | reverse complement strand
TGCCCAGCGAAAACACGCCGATGAGCAGGGTCTCCAGGAACAGCAGGGCGCTCACCCTTCCCCCGTCCAGGCCCAGCAGCAGGTAGGTGCCCAGCTCCTTTTTCCGGCGGCGGATCATAAAGCCGTTGGCGTAGAGGATCAGAAAGCCCAGCACCACGGATACGAAGACGGACACCACGTCGATGAGCTGAAGGATGACGCGGATCATGCCCTTGTTGGCGGAGAGGAGGATCTCCATGACGTACTGGGACTCCATGGAGTTGAATACATAAAAGATGCACACGCCGAACGTGAGGGTGAGAAAGTACACCGAATAATCCTTCAAACTCCGGCGCACATTCTGGAAGGCCAGCTTAGAGAACATCGCCCGAATCACCTCCCAGCAGCGTGACCACCTCGATGATGCGGGCAAAAAAGTCCTTGCGCCCGCTGGCTCCCCGCACCAGCTCGGTAAAGGGCCGCCCGTCCTTGATAAAGAGGATGCGGCGGCAGTAGGAAGCGGTAAAGGCGTCGTGGGTCACCATGAGGATTGTGGTCCTCTGCGCCCCGTTGAGCTCTTCAAACCGGTCCAGCAGCAGACGCGCGGACTTGGAATCCAGGGCTCCGGTCGGCTCATCGGCCAGCACCAGAGCCGGACGGGTGATGATGGCCCGGGCCGCCGCCACCCGCTGCCGTTCGCCTCCGGAGAGCTGGTAGGGAAACTTGTTCAGGCAGGGGGTAATATCCAGCAGCCGGGCGGTCTCCTGAACCCGTCCTTCGATCTCCCCGGCAGGGGTTTTGAGGATGGTCAGCGCCAGAGCGATGTTCTCAAAGGCGGTGAGGGTATCCAGCAGATTGCAGTCCTGGAAAATAAAGCCCAGCCGCTCCCGGCGGAACCGGGACAGGTCCTTGCCCTTCAGGCCCGTCACATCCTTTCCCTCGATCCTGATGTGCCCGGCGGTGGGGCGGTCAATGGTGGCGATGCAGTTGAGCAGCGTGGTCTTTCCGCTGCCCGAAGCCCCCATGATGCCCACAAATTCGCCCTCGTTCACCCGAAAGCTGAAATCGTCGATGGCCCGGGTCACGCTGCCCCGGGCTCCGTAATATTTCTGCAGGTTTTCCACGTTGAGTATGGGTTCCATTGGAATCCCTCCTTTTCCTGCTCATCCTATCATACCCGCTTCGGCGCTGCCATAAGATGTCCTTACAGTTTTGTGACGTTTTTGTCATCAAACTTTTTTTGAGACCCCCTTGCATTTTTTCTGACAGCCGATATAATGAAGACACACCATTACATCAGGAGGTCTTTTCCCATGAATAAAACCATTTCTGCCGCAAACGCCCCCGCCGCCGTAGGCCCCTACTGTCACGCCAAGCTGGCGGGCAACACGCTGTATACCTCCGGCCAGCTGGGCCTGGTCCCCGCCACCAGCGCGCTGCCTGAGGGCGTGGAGGCCCAGGCCCGTCAGGCGCTGGATAATCTGGGCGCCGTGCTCCAGGCCGCCGGCATGGATTTTGCCGACGTGACCAAGACCACCGTGTTCCTGACCGATATCAACGACTTTGCCGCCGTCAATTCCATCTATGCGGAGTATTTCACCGGCCAGGCCCCCGCCCGGTCCTGCGTCCAGGTCGCCGCGCTGCCCAAGGGCGCGCTCTTTGAGATCGAGGCGGTCGCCGTCAAGTGATCTGCCGCCGTGCCGGTCCATCCTCCCGCATGTGTTATGCACCCCGTGCCGCGGAATCCCGCCGCACGGGGTGCATTTCCGTTTTTCCACAAATAATACCCGTCGATCTTCACAAATTTTGCTGTCTCTTTTTTCTCTTCCCGCCGCAAATTCCACTTGCAACCGGGTCAAAAATGAGGTATAGTTTGTTTAAACCAAAATTTCCTTTAGTTCTAAAAAAAATTTGTGAGGTAAGTTTGATGGGTACTACACCACGCACCCCCGCATTGGTCTTTGCTTGGAATGGGGTCCCGCCGGCAGGCCAGCTGATTCCGCTGGGCCTGCAGCATGTCGTCGCCGCCGTAGTAGGCGTCATCACCCCCGCGATCATCGTTTCCTCCACCTGCGGCCTGAGCGACGCCGATACGACCCTTATGATCCAGGTCTCTCTGATCCTGACCGCCCTGGCCACCCTGCTCCAGCTCTTCCCTCTCTTCCGGC
>USMP01000357.1 GCA_900555795.1 uncultured Eubacteriales bacterium | reverse complement strand
TTCAGGGCCATGGCGCGGATGGTGTCGATCTCCTCCCGGGTGGCCAGCTTCAGGGCCAGGGCGTGGGAGGTGTTCAGCAGGGGATCGTGGAGGTCGTCATTTTTATAGGAGAACTCAAAGGTGGGCTCGTCGAACACGATGCCCTCCTCCACGCCGTAGCGCTTGGCAAAGGAGCCGGCGGACACGTTGCGGATAATGACCTCCAGAGGGACGATCTGCACCTTCTTCACCAGCGTCTCCCGGTCGTTAAGCTGCTGGACGAGGTGGGTGGGAACGCCGGCCTCGGCCAGCTTGCCCATGAGGAAGTTGCTCATGCGGTTATTGACGGCGCCCTTGCCCAGAATGGTGCCCTTTTTGGCGCCGTCAAAGGCGGTGGCGTCATCCTTGTAGGAGACGATGACGTAGCTGGGGTCCTCGGTGGCGTAGACCTTCTTGGCCTTGCCCTCGTACAGCTGCACGGTTTTTTCCATGGCGTGTGTCCTCCTGCGTATGATAAATAATTGTAAGTATTAAAATATGGAATGGGTCCGGTAAACCCGGCGGGTATTCAGCGGCTGAATTCGGCCTGCACCTCCGCGTCGGCGGCAAGAACCTTTTCCGCGTCCTTCCGCCGCTTTTCCTCCAGCTTTTCCGCCAGGGCCGGGTCCCCCACGGCCAGGATCTGGATGGAAAGCAAGGCGGCATTGACGGCTCCGTCAATGGCAACGGTGGCCACCGGGATTCCGGAGGGCATCTGTACCGTGGACAGGAGGGCGTCAACGCCGTCCAGCGTATTGGATTTGATGGGTATGCCGATGACGGGCAGGATGGTGTTGGCGGCAATGGCTCCGGCTAAGTGGGCTGCCATGCCGGCGGCGGCGATGATGGCACCGAAGCCCCTGGAGCGGGCGCTCTGGGCAAACTCCTTGGCCTGAATGGGGGTGCGGTGGGCGGAAAAGACGTGAACCTCGCTGGGTACGCCAAAGCTGCCCAGGGTGTCCACCGCTTTCCGGGCCACGGCCAGATCGCTGGCGCTGCCCATGATGACGGCTACTTTCTGCATAGCGTTTCCTCCTTTTTCTTCGCCGCGGCGCGGCGAGGGGGTGTGGATTCCTCTATATGGCGGGATGAGGGGCGCCCCGGTCCAGGGCAAACGAAAAAGGGCACACCCGTCCCATTGCTAGGATAGGCTGCCCAGACGGTCGACAAAAAACAGCCTGCCTGTTCCCATGTGGTGCTCCACGTCCCGTCAGTTGCAGACAAGCTTTTTCATTTCACCTTTAGGCTAACATTTTCCCCCAAAAAACGCAAGATGAAATGTTGTATGAATTCCTTCGGCCTTTTTCCAGCCGCCTATATGGAAGTTCCATAAATCCTGAAAATTTCTGTAAATTTCTCGTTTCCATCTTGACTTCCACCAGATTTTGTGAGATAGTTTTCCAAGTGAATCTGTAAAAAGTATGTGAATTTTTAGACATTTGCAGGAATTTTGGGAACTTTTGCGCTGAAAAAGTTTTTGATGACCTGCAAAAAAGTTTGGCGAAGCGCGGAGGAGGCGGCCTGGCTGTGACAGGGGCGTATCAGTGTGGGAGCGAAGGGGCCCAGGCCGGTGCGGGCGTGTTTCCCGGCGGCGGCGCTATTGCTGTTTTTTCCCGGTTTGGCGGGCGTGGCTGACACGTCCGGGCAGGCCGGGATTTTTTTCTATATTGGGAGCACGGATTGGAAAGGAGCGCGCAGATGATCAGAAGCTATGACTGCAAAATTGTGCTGGAGGACGGCGGCGAGTACTACGGCTACCGCTTCGGCGCCCGCAGGGACGGGGTGTGTGAGATCGTGTTCAACACCTCCATGGTGGGATACCAGGAGATTGTGTCCGACCCCTCCTACACCGGCCAGCTGGTGGTGATGACCTATCCCATCATCGGCAACTACGGCATTACCGACGAGGATTTTGAGACAAAGATCCCCACCATCGGCGGCCTGGTGGTTCGGGAGTACAACGACATCCCCTCCAACTTCCGCTATACCAAGACCCTCTCGGAGATTCTGGAGGACTACGGCATCCCCGCCATCGAGGGGGTGGACACCCGGAAGCTGACCCGGAGCATTCGGGACCAGGGCAGCCGGAAGGTGCTCCTCTGCGGGGCGGAGGTGAGCCGGGAGGAGGCCCTG
>USMP01000356.1 GCA_900555795.1 uncultured Eubacteriales bacterium | reverse complement strand
GGAAATCCCCTCGGAAACCCTGGACTGGCAGAGCAGGGCGGAGCCCCGTCCACGGAGAAGCGGCTGGGAGGAGGAGAGCAGCTTTGCCGACGCCTCCTTCAGCGGCCACACCTTCGGACAGCAGGCTCAGGCCCGCTCCGCCGCCTCCGCCCCCTCCGCCCCCAGAAGTTACCGTCCCACAAATACCGGCCGGAGCATGGGCTTTACCGCCCAGGCCGGTTCTGCCGCCCCCCTGCTCCAGCTGCAGAAGGGGGACCGGCTCCGCCACCGTACTTTTGGGGAGGGAATGGTCCTCTCGATCCGGCCCATGGGTGGAGATGCGCTGATTGAGGTGTCCTTTGAGAAGGTGGGGACCAAGAAGCTGATGCTGCGGGCCGCCGGGGCCCACATTACCAAGCTGTGACAAAAAATTTTGCCCAGCATTTTTTCGTGAAATCTGGGAACAATTTACCTGTACCGCCGTCTAATGAGCAGACCCCGGACAAGCGGGGCAACACCAACCAAAGGAGAACACAATGAAACGAGTATTTTCAACCCTGCTGGCTTTGACCATGGTGCTGGCCCTGGCGGCCTGCGGCAAGACGGAACCCACTCCCGCCGAGGCCCCTGATCTGAACCAGTACTATGAGGATTTTATGGCCTCCCTGGGTGAGGGGAACGCTCCGGCAATGATGGATCTGGAGGGGGACCTGGTTGCCTCCTACTATCCCGGCCTGGAGAAGTATGAGACGAAGCAGATGGTGCTGAAGGCCGCCGCCATCACCTCGGTGCCCTTTGAATTTGCTCTGGTGGAGTTGGCGGACGCTGCGGACGCACAGGCGGTGGCGGACATTTTCCAGGACCGCATTGACAGCCAGGTCGAGGGCGGTGCCTTCTATCCCGCCTCTGTGGAGGCGTGGGAGAAGGCCCAGGTACTGACAAACGGCAGCGTGGTGGCTCTGATCTCTGCCGGAGACAGCCAGCAGGACGCTGTGGACGCTTTCAACGCGCTCTTCGCCTGACGCGGAGTAAAAATGCCGTGGCCCATGCCACGGCATTTTTTTGCCCGTGGAAACTATGAAAAGGGGGGAGACCCATTGGTCTTTTCCAGTCTACCGTTTTTGTTTTTCTATCTTCCGGTGGTTCTGCTCGTCTACTGCCTCACACCGCTGCATCTGCGCAATCTTCTTCTGCTGCTGGTCAGTCTGCTCTTTTACGGCTGGGGAGAGCCTGTCTATATTCTCATTATGTTCCTCTCCATCGCGGTGGATTATACCCACGGCATCCTGGTGGAGCGCTGGCGGGAGAACGACAGAAAGGCCCGCATGGCGGTGTTCTCCTCCGTGTTCTTTAATCTGGCCATCCTGGTTTTCTTCAAATACTGGGACTTTATTGCTGTCAATGTAAATGCCTTGACGGGGCTTTCCCTGCCGGTGCTGGGCATTCCTCTGCCCATTGGCATCAGCTTCTACACCTTTCAGACGATGAGTTATACCATCGACGTCTACCGCCGCGACGCGCCGGTGCAGAAAAACATAGTGACATTCGGCGCCTTTGTTACACTTTTCCCCCAGCTGATTGCCGGCCCCATTATCCAGTACAAATCCGTGGCCCGGCAGCTGACTCACCGGGAGGAGACGGTGGAGAAGGCGGCGTCTGGTGTGGAGCGGTTTTGCGTGGGGCTGGCAAAGAAGGTGCTGTTGGCCAATGCCATCGGCCGGCTGTGGGATGCCTCACTGGCCAGCGAGAGTTTGACGGCGGCGGGGGCCTGGCTGGGCCTTGTGGCCTACGCCTTCCAGATCTACTTCGACTTCTCCGGCTATTCCGACATGGCCATCGGCCTGGGGCGCATGTTTGGTTTTTCCTTTGTAGAGAACTTCAACTACCCCTATATTTCCCGCTCAGTGGTGGAGTTCTGGAAGCGCTGGCATATCTCCCTGACCAACTGGTTTCGGGAATATGTGTACTTTCCCCTGGGGGGAAATCGGGTGTCCCGGCTGAAATGGGTCCGCAACATCCTGGTGGTGTGGCTTTTGACCGGCATCTGGCATGGGGCTGGGTGGAATTTTCTGCTGTGGGGGCTGTACTATGCCCTGTGGATGCTGGCGGAACGGCTCTTTTTGGGCAGGTGGCTGGAGAAGCTGCCGGATATTTTCCGACATATATACGCCATGGCGG
>USMP01000355.1 GCA_900555795.1 uncultured Eubacteriales bacterium | reverse complement strand
CTGGCCCATGCTTATCTCTTTACGGGTTCGAGGGGCACGGGCAAAACCTCCTGTGCCAAGATATTTGCCAAGGCTGTCAACTGCCCGCACCGCAACGGGGCAGACCCGTGCTGCGAATGTGACATCTGCAAGGGCATCGACAACGGCAGCATCATGGACGTGGTGGAAATAGACGCTGCCTCCAATAACGGCGTGGATAATATTCGCGATTTGCGCGATGAAACGGCCTACACGCCCAGCCAGTGCACCTATAAGGTATATATCATTGACGAGGTCCATATGCTCAGTATGGCGGCCTTCAACGCCCTGCTGAAGATTTTGGAGGAGCCGCCGGCCCATCTGATTTTTATCCTGGCCACCACGGAGCTGCACAAGGTTCCGGCCACTATTCTCTCCCGCTGCCAGCGCTTCGCCTTTAAGCGCATCCAGCCCCGGGACATTGCCCGGCGGCTGCGGTATGTGGCGGGGCAGGAGGGCATGGATCTGACGGAGGGGGGAGCGGATCTGCTCTCCCGCTTGGCCGATGGGGCCCTGCGGGATGCCCTGAGCCTGCTGGATCAGTGCGCCGCGGCGGGCGGTACCATCGATACTGACCGGGTGCTGGATGTGCTGGGCCTGGCAGGGAACGTGCAGACCGCCCGGCTCATGGACTGTCTCCTCCGCCGGGATACCCAGGCCGCCATCCTCTCCCTCCACCAGATGTACAGCGGCGGGAAGGACGTGGGGGCGCTTCTGGGGGAGCTGTCCACCCTGACCCGGGACCTGCTGATCCGCATGACCGCGCCCTCCGGCGGCGCGGCCCTCCTCTCCGGCGGCTATGACGACGCCGTCATGGACGATTTGGCCCGGCAGGCCGGCCCCGCCCGGCTTATCCACATGGCCACCCAGCTGCAGAGCGTCCTGGCGGCCCTGCCTCTCAGCGCCAACCGGCGCACGGACGCGGAACTCTGCCTCATCCGCCTGTGTGACGAGAGCCTATGCGGCGATACCGCCGCCCTGGCGGCCCGGATTGCCAGGCTGGAGGAGGGGGGTGTCCATTTTGCTGCCGCGCCCTCCGCCGCCCCGGCGGTCCCGGCCCGGCCGGGGGCTCCCCGGCCCCGGCGGGAGACTGTGCCGGCCCCCGCCGCCCTGTCTCACCGGGAGCCCCCTGCCGCGCCACGGCGGGCCGCGGAGGCGGACGCGCCCCTGCCGGACGCGCCTCCCTGGGGGGACGCGCCCCCCATCCCCGATGATGGGGACGCCCCGCCTCCGGCGGAGGAGGTCCCCTCCACAGGGCAAAAGGTGCCCTCCCCTGCCGGAGGCGGGCTGTGGCGGGATCTGGTGGAGCGGTACAAGGACAGGCTCTCCCCCATGTACCAGTTTATGCTGGACGACGCCGCCGGCCAGCTGGAGGGGGATGTGCTGGTGGTTCGCTGCGGCGATGAACTGACCATGGAAACCCTGAACTGCGCTGATGTGACGGATGTGCTGAAAGCTGTCACCGGGGAAAAGCTGGGCAGGGATGTGGCGGTGCGCTATGTACTGGGCCAGGGGGAGGCGGCCGGCCCCTCCGCCGGAGCGGAGGACAAGCTGGACAGCCTCATCCGCCAGGGCCAGCGCTACGACAGCTTTACTGTCAAGTAAAAATAAAGTAAAAATGGGCTGCCCTGCCAGGCGGTAC
Organism: uncultured Eubacteriales bacterium; assembly: GCA_900555795.1. GTDB lineage: Bacteria > Bacillota > Clostridia > Oscillospirales > Oscillospiraceae > Pelethomonas. The sequence goes on along the minus strand of USMP01000355.1, from coordinate 504 downwards.
AGACGGCCTCTGGGGGCAACAAAAGAAAAGGAGACGATACCAGTGGCAAAAGGTGGATTTCCCCGGGGCGCGGCCGGCATGAACGCCGGCGGCGCCATGCGCCAGCAGGCGCAGATGCAGCAGAAGCTGCTGAAGATGCAGAAGGACATTGAGAAGGCCCAGAAGGAGGTGGAGGAGACCCTCTTCACCGCCTCTGTGGGCGGCGGCACGGTGAAGGCCGTGTGCAGCGGCAAAAAGGAACTGACAGAACTGACCATCGCCCCGGAGGCCCTGCAGCCCGAGGACGCGGAACTGATCCAGGATATGGTTCTCTCCGCCGTCAACGAGGCTCTGCGCCAGGCGGATGACGCCATGACCAAGACCATGGACGGTCTGGGCGGCGGGCTGAACCTGGGGGCCTTCGGCCTGTAAAAGCAGCCATTTCACGGCCACACACTTTTGAAAAGCCGCAGCGGCAGACCGTTTGGTCTGCCGCTGTGTGTCGGTTGGGCTTCGGAGGTGGGG
>USMP01000354.1 GCA_900555795.1 uncultured Eubacteriales bacterium | reverse complement strand
GCTTGAAAAGCTTTTTATCAGGTTTTAGTATCACATCAGCTTCGTGGTGTAGTACACCAGTTCCGCAAAGAGCAGGATTCCCAGCGCCCACAGCAGATAGTAACTCAGGGCCATGTACACCAGCACCGCCCCCACAGACACCCCGCACACCGCCAGCACCCCGTAGGGCACCCGGTAGTCGCAGTCCACGGAGAACACCCGCAGGCCCAGGAGTTTGCCGCCGGCCCGCTGGACCTTCCGCAGGCCCACCGCCAGCGCCGCCAGGATCACCAGGCCCGCCGCCGCGCCGATCAGCACCGGCACGCGCCAGCTGACGCTGTCCAGCCCGTTGCCGCACACCCACACCGCCAGAATGGTGCCCGCCAGGGTGAGGGTGCAGAAGAAGCACTCCCGCTGGAAGAGGAAATACACCAGGGCCAGCAGCGTCACCACCGGCACCAGCACACACATCACTGTGACGCCCTCGGGGTAGAAATTGGTCATGAGCCAGCCGCCGGCCGCCAGGAAGAGGCCCGCCCCGGCCACCCAGCACATGGCGGCGCGGCGCTTGGCCGCGCCCTGCCGGTGGGCCAACACTGCCAGTACCGCCCCCACCGCCAGCATCCCAAGGCCCAGCCAGCCGCCCCAGCGGAGGATCTGCACCCAGGTGAGCATCTGCGGCACGGTGCCGGTGACATAGTTGCGATAGACGATAAACAGATAGCACTCGGCGGCCATGCCCAGCAGGAAGGCGTTGAACACCCGCTGAAGCACCTGGTTTTCCTGCTGCTGCCGCTCGGCGCGCTTTTGACTGATTGGTTTTTTAGCCATATATGAGAAACCTCCGAAAGGATGATAGGGGCCCAATTTACGGCGCACCACGCCCATGCCGGTCCGAGGGAGCGCGGCACGTACATGATTCTAACAGATTTGGCGCCCTTTTGCAAGGAAAAACAGCGGACAACCCCGCCATAGCCCCGTCAGTTGATTTGGCGGCGGCGGGAGAGGTTGATGGTGCCCTCCTGCATGTCGGTAATCATGTCGAGACTGCGGCCGGTTCCCTCGGCCACACAGGCGATGGCGTTCTCCGCCACGGTGGTGGCGATGCCCGTGCGGGAGAAGATCAGCTTGTCAAAGCCCTCCACCAGGGAGCCGCCGCCGGTCATGACAATGCCGTTGGTGGAGATATCCGCCACCAGTTCCGGAGGCGTCCGCTCCAGCACGGAGTGGATGGTCTCCAGAATCCGCTCCGTGGGCTCCTCAAAGGCCTCCAGCATCTCGGCGGAGGTGACGGAGATGGTCTTGGGCAGGCCCGTCAGCAGGCAGCGGCCCTTCACCTCCATGGTGGTCTCCTGCTCCTTGGGATAGACGCAGCCGATGGCGATCTTCATCTTCTCCGCCGTGCTCTCTCCCACCAGGATGTTGTGCTTGCGGCGCATATATTTGACCACGGCCTCGTTGAACTGGTCGCCGGCCACCTTGATGGAGGCGGACTCCACCACGCCGGAGAGGGAGATGACAGCGATGTCGGCGGTGCCGCCGCCGATGTCCACCACCATGTGGCCGTCGGGCTTGGTAATATCGATCCCGGCACCGATGGCCGCAGCCACAGGCTCCTCAATCAAAAACACCCGGCGGCAGCCGGCCTGGATGCCCGCGTCCACCACGGCCCGCTCCTCCACCTCGGTGATGCCGGAGGGGACACAGATGATGACCCGGGGCTTAAAGAGCATAAAGCCCGCCACCTTGCGGATAAATTCCCGCAGCATCCGCTCGGTCATGTCGTAGTCGGAGATGACGCCCTCCCGCAGGGGGCGGATGGCCACAATGTTGCCGGGGGTGCGGCCCAGCATCTGCCTGGCCTCCTCCCCCACCCGCAGCAGCTTGCCGGTGTTCTTGTCAATGGCCACCACAGAGGGCTCGTTGAGCACAATTCCCTTGCCCTTCACGTATACCAAAACAGAAGCGGTACCCAGATCGATACCGATATCCTTCGTCATGGACATACTGACTCCACCTCATTTGATCTTTCTGTCTTATAGTATAAGCGGTTTTCCCGCGAACAATCATACAGTCTTTATTATACTGGCAGTTTCCTGGGAATGCAACACTAATTTGTGAACAATTTCCACCGATTCAGGCCTTTTTCCCGCTGTCCCTCTCCAGCGGCGTCAAGGCCGCTGCGGCGCAGACCAC
>USMP01000353.1 GCA_900555795.1 uncultured Eubacteriales bacterium | reverse complement strand
GGCAGGGCGATGAAGAGAATGGCCTGGCGCCAGCCGTAACCGGAAACCGCGCCGATTACGCCGGTGAGGGCGAAGGCGCCGGCAATGCCGCCCAAAACAGGGATGAAGTAGCGCACGCCCGCCCGGATCAGCAGGTTCCGATCCATGGCCAGGATGCTGCCGCAGATCAGAGCGGCCACAACCCAGCCGATGTAATCCATGGACTTGACGAAGTCAACGATGAGGGTGCTGGTTTTCTCAGGCATGATCCCGAAGTAGGCGATGATCGCGGCGCCGAAGATGGCCACGAAGCTGCCACCGCCCAGGTATGTCTTGACGATGGGGGTCACGTTGCCGATTTGATCGAGTAGGATGCCCAGTACAGAGCAGAGCATGTACGCGCCGAGAAAGCCGGAGGGAACCACATTGAAAATAATACCCAGGATACAGACGATCAGCAGCGGCAGGAAGATTTTCATGGGTATATAGCCAACCATGATATCTCCCCAGGATTTTTTCTGTAAGGATTTGTCAGGCATGTCTTTTCCTCCTCAAAATTTTTATATATGTAAAAGTTACATATATCGTATGGCTGGCGCTGGTCAGCGCCCGGGGACAACGGCGCAGATATGTTCCTGCAGCTGGTTGTTGCGGGAGAGGACGCGGTCTACCACGTGGTCGGTGCATACGGCCCGTCGTCCCTCGCCGCAGCGGTCCACGCACAGCCGGCGCAGATCATGGATGTCCACCACCTGGATGCCGCCCTCCTTCAGCCGCTGGGCCAGTTCCGGCCGGCGGGGATTCACAGCCACGCCCCGCTGGGTAACAAGCACATCGACGTCGGTTCCCGGTGTGGAGACGCATGTGACCTGCTCCACCACCGTGCTGGTCCGGGAGCGATACAGGGGCGCCACGATTATGGAGCACTTGGCGCCGGCCGCCACATCGGAGTGCCCGCCGCTTCCCCCAATAATTCTCCCGTTGGAGTCGGTGTGGACATTGACATTAAAATTCACGTCCATCTCGGTGGCGCCGAGAATGACGCAGTCCAGGGAAGAGGCCACACAGCTGGGGGAGAGGGAACTGGCGTAGTTCCGGGCGGAGATCTCCTGGTGATGGGGATTGCTCCGGATGGATTCTACCGCCCGCAGATCAAAGCACTGTACGTCCTTCAGTTCCCGGAACAGGCCCCGCTCCAGCATGTCCACCATATAGCCGGTAATCCCGCCCAGAGCGAAGCTTCCCTGAATCCTCCGGCGCAGTATGTGATCTTCCAGATACTTTGTGACGGCCAGTGATGCGCCGCCGGTGCCGGTCTGTACGGAGAAGCCGTCCTGCAGCAGGCCGGAGCAGGCGATCACGTCCGCCGCAGTTTTGGCGATCTGCAGGGCCACCGGGTCCCGGGTCAGCTGCGTTGTCTGGCTGGCAATTCCTTTGGCGTCGCCAATGCAGTCCACCTGTACGACATAGTTGACATAACACTCCGAAATGGACACCCGGGAGAGGGGATAGGGAACCAGGTGGTCTGTAATCACCACCACCTGATCCGCGGCCTGGGCATCGGCGAAGGCATAGCCAAGGGAGCCGCAGGCGGAGGGGCCGTCCACGCCGTTGAGGTTGCCCATGCAGTCCGCCGCCGGCGCGGCAATAAAAGCCACATCAATGTGGGCCTGTCCGGTGGAAAGCGCGTCCGGCCGGCCGCCGTGGGTGCGAAATGTCACTGGGGCGGCCAGTTGTCCGGCGGAAATCGCCGCACCGACGCTGGCGCTGATATAGTTGGTGTCAATTCCCGTTATGACGCCCCTCTCAATCAGAGGAATGATCTCCCTGTGTACCTCGTGGATGGAACTGGCGCTTACCGTTATGTTTCGCAGCCCCATCTCCGCAATGGCCCGCATCACCATGTTCAGCACATAGTCCCCGTTGCGCAGGTGGTGGTGGAAGGATACAGTCATCCCGTCCCGCAGCCCACAGGCGGAAATCGCCTCCCGGACGCTCCCAATCAGTTTTCCGCTAAGCATGGGTCCTGTCCCCCTTTATTGCTTCCACAATTTCCAGCACCTGCTGCGCCCGCTTTACAATGGGGGCGTCAATCAGTTTCCCGTGGAGGGAGATGGCTCCCTTTCCCAGCCGCTTTGCCTCCTCGATGACCTGGAGGACCTCCCGGGCGTAAGCCACGGCCTCCTCCGACGGGGTAAAGA
>USMP01000352.1 GCA_900555795.1 uncultured Eubacteriales bacterium | reverse complement strand
GGGAGGGGGGAAGGGGCCTGGCCTCCATGGCGGAAAAGCGGGCGCGCAGGGAGTCCACGTCGGCCTGGGCAAAGCTGCCCGCCAACGCCACCACGATCCGTTCCGGACCATAGTGGGCGGCCTTGTAGTCCCGCAGCCAGGCTCCGCTCATTTTCTCCAGGGTGGCCTTGCGGCCCAGGATGGGCCGGGCCAGGGGGGAGCCCTTGAATACCGCCCCGGCCAGCCGCTCAGCGCAGAGATCCTCCGGGTTGTCCTCGTACATGCCGATCTCCTCCAGGATGACGCCCCGCTCGGTGGCAACGTCGGCCTCGTCGAACCGGGAGGAGAAGAACATGTCGCACAGGATATCGGCGGCCTGGGCGAGGTGGGTATCCAGCACCCGGGCGTAAAAGCAGGTGCACTCTTTGGTGGTAAAGGCGTTGATCTGTCCGCCCACCGCGTCCATTTCCCCGGCCAGCTTCTCGGCGGTGCGGTGCTGGGTGCCCTTGAACAGCATATGCTCAATAAAATGGGCGGCGCCGTTGGCGCCGCTTCGCTCGTGACGGGAGCCGGTGCCCACCCAGATGCCCAGAGCGGCCGAGCGCACATAGGGCACCCGCTCAGTCAGGATGCGCACCCCGTTGGGAAGGGGGATCGTTTCGTACATGAAAAGACCTCTTGTAATTGAATTTAGGACCCGCGCAGGGCGATCAGCAGTAAAACCACCGCCGTGCAGAGCAGGACAAGGGCCAGGTAACCCAGGACTTTTGTTTTTGTCATCACGCCTCGCTCCTTCTGGTTCAAATGGGGTCGTGCTGCGGTTCCGGCGCGGCCGTCCCGCAGGGGGCGGACCGGACGTGCTGGGCAAGGGCGTCCGCGGTTGAAGCCTGCAGGGCGGGAGCAGACCGTGCCGCTCAAGCGGTATCATAACCGTATCGCGGCTATTATACCATATCCGCAGGCGCTTGTCAGCCGGGAAATTCCGCATGACGCCCCGGGTCCGCGCGGCGGGCGCCGTGGCGGAGCGGTCCGCGCCGCACCAAACGGATCGCCAGCCCAGGCCGTACGCCATCTCAGCGCAAGGCGCGCATGGCTTTTGGCTTTACAGGAGAGGCGAAACTTGCTATACTGATCCTCAGAGAAATCGTCGTTTCTGCGCGAACGAACGGAAGGATAAGGTCGGATCGCAAATGCGGGAGAATCTGTTTTTGGTGGCCTCTCAGGTGGGGACGCTGTTTTTGATGATGGCGGTGGGGTTTGTGCTGGCCAGGCTGGGCAAGCTGACCCGGGACAATCTGCCGCGGATGACCTTTTTGCTGCTCTATGTCGTCATCCCCTGCCTCATCGTGAACACGCTGCAGACGGAATGCAGCCCGGAAGTGCTGCGCTCCATGGGGGCGGCGGCGCTGGTGACGGCGGGGCTGTACGCCGTCTACTGCCTGCTGATCCTGCCCTTTTTCCGCCGTCAGCCGCCGGATACCCGCGCGCCCCTTCAGTTCGGCGTGGTCTACGGAAACGTGGGGTTTATGGGCATACCGCTGATCCGGGCCGTGCTGGGTACGCCCGGGATGCTCTATGTGACGGTGATTTTTATCGTCTTTAATGCCTACAACTGGAGCCATGGCATCCTGCTGATGGGGGGAAGGCGCCGCTTCTCCCTGAAGCGCGCCGTCCTCAACCCCGGAATCCTGGCTACCGCCGTGGGCCTGCCCCTGTTCCTGCTGGGGATACGCCTCCCGCCCGTCGTGGGCAGCGCGGTGAGTTTCCTCGGAGACATGAACACCCCTCTGGCCATGATCGTCATCGGGGCGCAGATGGCCTTTGCCGATCTGAGGGCCACCTTCCGGGACCGCCGGCTTTATCTGGCCGCCTTCCTCAAGCTCGCCGCCATGCCGGCCCTGACCCTGCTGGTGCTGTACCCACTGGGACTGGACCCGGTGCTCTATTCCGCTCTGATCATTCTGGCCGCCACGCCCACCGGCGGTACCGCCTCCATGTTTGCCCAGCAGTTTGAACGGGATGCGGTCGCCGGAGCCCAGGTCGTCACCCTCACCACCCTGTTCTCCATCCTCACCTTGCCCGCCTTCGCCCTGCTGGCGAAACTGGCGGGCGGGGCCTGAGCGCAGATCGCAGCACCGCCCCCTCCGGCTCAGGCCGGAGGGGGGCGGTGTTTTATCCGTTCAGAATCAATTCCACCGGGCAG
>USMP01000351.1 GCA_900555795.1 uncultured Eubacteriales bacterium | reverse complement strand
TTTGGCATGATGCGTCTGCCCATGCCCGATCCAAAAAATCAGAGCGTGGTGGACAGGGAGCAGGTGTGCGCCATGGTGGACGCCTTTCTGGACCGGGGCTTTACCTATTTTGACACCGCCTACATGTACCACGACGGCGAAAGCGAGGGAACCGCACGGGAGGCGCTGGTGAGGCGCCACCCCAGAGACAGCTTTACCCTGGCCGACAAAATGCCCCTGGCGCGCCTGAAAGACGGCACAGCCCGGGATCAGGACCGTATCTTCCACGAACAGCTGGAGAAATGCGGCGTGGACTACTTCGACTATTACCTGCTCCACAATCTGAACGCCGCCAGCAATGTCACCGTCCGCCGGCTGGACACCTTCCAGTACCTGCTGGGCCAAAAGGAGGCGGGGCGTATCCGGCGCCTGGGCTTCTCCTTCCACGACAAAGCGGAGGTTTTGGACCAGCTGCTGACGGAGTACCCCCAGGCGGAATTTGTTCAGCTGCAGCTGAACTATCTGGACTGGGATGACGAGAGCGTCCAGTCCCGCAAGTGCTATGAGGTGGCGGTGAAGCACGGCAAGCCGGTGGTCGTCATGGAGCCGGTGAAGGGAGGCAAGCTGGCGGCGGTTCCCGACGAGGTGGGCCATCAGTTCGCCGCGGCCCATCCGGGTTGGTCCCCAGCCTCCTGGGCCATCCGCTTCGCCGCCAGCCAGGAGTATGTGATGATGGTGCTCAGCGGCATGTCCTCCATGGAGCAGCTGCTGGAGAACACCGGCTATATGGACGCCTTCCAGCCCCTCTCCCAGGAGGATCAGGCCCTGCTGGAGCGGGCGGCGGCGGCCATCAGCGCTGTCCCCGCCATCCCCTGCACTGGCTGCCGCTACTGCGTGGAGGGCTGCCCCCAGGCGATCCCCATTCCGGAGTACTTCGCCCTCTACAACCAGGAACTGATGGACCTGCGCCGGGGCGCTTCCACCCAGCGCCCCCGCTACCAGCATCTGGCTCAGGGCGCCGGAAAGGCCAGCGACTGTCTCACCTGCCGCCGCTGCGAGGACGTGTGCCCCCAGCACCTGCCCATTACCGATTGGCTGCGGCGGACAGCCCAGACCTTTGAGGACTGACGCCTGCCCTCGCCCCGCCTCTGGTCAGCATGATACAATTTTTCAGCGTAATCTTCCTGCTTTTTGGAAATTTTTACCTAACAGCCAATGCGATTTTGTATCGCATTGGCTGTTTTCATGCTGTAATTTACAATAATACGAGTTGAATCTTTATATTTCTTCTTTTTTCTTAATTGAAAACTTATTTGACAGAATAAAGTTGTCAGTTTATAATGGAGCATATATTACATCAGAAAGGTCGTATTGCCATATGGAGAGAACCCTTGTCTCCTCCCACTATCTGCGGATTGCCAAGGATCTGGCGGCCCGCATTGCCCAGGGAGAGTTTCCAGAGGGGCAGCGGCTTCTGGGCCGGTCCATGCTGGCCTCAGAGTACGCCGTGTCCCCGGAGACCATCCGGCGGGCCCTGCGGCTGCTGGCGGATATGAAGGTGGTGGAGATCAAGCCCCAGAGCGGCGCCGTAATCCTCTCCGCAGACAGCGCCCGGCGCTACATCGCCAATTTCGACTCTCCCACCGCTCCTCACGCGCTGAAAAAGCAGTTCATGGAGTTGCTGGAGCAGTACGACCTGCTTCACCAGCAGATCATCAGCTTTGCCCGGGCCCTCATCAAGAGCCGGGCCATGGTCGTGGAGGGCGAGGCGCTGCCCAACTACGAGATTACCGTCCCCAGAGGCTCGCCGGTTATTGGCAAGAGCCTGGGGGAATTAAAATATTGGCAGAATACGGGAGGGACCGTTGTGGCGATCCGCCGCAAGGCCAACACGATCCTCTCCCCCGGACCGTACGCGGAGTTGTACGACAGTGATGTGATCATCATGGTGGGCACCCCTGCGGCGGTGGAAGCGGCAAAGCGCTTTGTAGCAGGAAAGGAGGCACTATGATCCAATTCGAACACGTATCCAAACACTACGGCGACACCCCCATCCTGGAGGACCTGTCCTTCACGGTGCCGGACGGCCAGTTTCTGGTCCTCATCGGCCCCTCCGGCTGTGGGAAGACCACCTCGCTGAAGATGATCAACCGGCTTCTGGAGCCGGACTCCGGTCGCATTCTCATCGACGGCGAGGACATCGCCCAGCT
>USMP01000350.1 GCA_900555795.1 uncultured Eubacteriales bacterium | reverse complement strand
AGCGCCGGGAATACCAGCTTCGGGAGGCCCTGGACCAGCTCAAGGCGCGGTACGACTACATCCTGATCGACTGCCCCCCCTCTCTGGAGCTGCTTACCCTCAACGCCCTGTGCGCGGCGGATACGGTGCTGGTGCCGGTACAGTGCGAGTATTACGCCTTGGAGGGGCTGAGCGACCTGCTCTCCACCATCCGTATTGTCAAGCGCTCTCTGAACCCCGAGATCGCCCTGGAGGGCGTGGTCCTCACCATGTACGACGGGCGCACCAACCTGTCCATGCAGGTGGCGGAGGAGGTCAAACGCCATTTCCCCGGTAAGGTCTATGCCACGGTCATCCCCCGGAACGTCCGCCTCTCCGAAGCCCCCAGCCACGGGAAGCCTGTCACTGCCTACGACGGCCTTTCCCGGGGCGCCGAAGCCTATCGCGCCCTGGCGGAAGAGCTGGTGGAAAAGAACGGCTACGCAGTGACAAGAGTCTGAGCTCCGCCTGTTTTCCTGCGGCGCAAGCGAGCTTCCTTTTATCAAAACCCAAGTAAACTGTAACGTAGAAGGAGTGATCCTATGGCATCAGAACGCGGCCTGGGCAAAGGTCTGGGTGCTCTGCTGGGCGACGCGGCCCTGCAATCCCAGGAGGGCGGCTCGGTCTCTCTCCCCCTGGCCCAGGTGGAGCCGGGCCTGAACCAACCCAGAAAACATTTTGAAGAGGAGGCCCTGGCGGACCTGGCGGAGTCCATCCGCCAGCACGGCATGATCCAGCCCCTCACTGTCCGCAAGCTGTCCTCCGGCTACTACCAGATCATTGCCGGAGAGCGGCGCTGGCGGGCCGCCCGGCTGGCGGGCCTGACGGAGGTCCCCGCCGTGGTCATCGAAGCGGATGACCGCAAGGCCATGGAATTGGCCATGATCGAAAACCTTCAGCGGGAGGACCTGAACCCCATGGAGGAGGCGGAGGGCTACCGCTCCCTGGTGGAGCAGTACGGCATGACCCAGGAGCAGGCGGTGCAGGCGGTTGCACTTGGCACCCCTATCGTCTTTCGGGGCGGCTGCGCCCCGTTGGGGGAACGGCAAATGTGCGGCAAGTCTATGGACGACCGCTCCTGCTTTGCGGCGCTTCTGCGGGCGGCGGAACTGCTGCTGGACAAATCGCTGGACGTCGATCTCTACCTTTTGGGCAGTACCGGAGAGGAGTTCTCCGGCGCAGGGGCCAAGACCGCGGCCTTTTCCATCGCACCGGATTTTTGCGTGGCGGTGGATGTGACCCATGGCGCCACGCCGGACGGCCAGAAGGACCGGACTTTCCCGCTGGGCGGCGGCCCGGCCATCGGTGTGGGGCCCAACATGACCCATTGGATGACCCGGCGTATGGTATCCAAGGCCAAGGAGCTGGAGCTGGACTATCAGCTGGAGGTCATGGGCGGTCATACCGGCACCAACGGCTGGTATTTCCAGATCAGCCGGGAGGGGATCGCCACTTCGGTGCTTTCCGTACCGCTGAAGTATATGCACTCGCCCGTGGAGGTATTGGATCTGAGTGATCTGGAGGCGGCGGCCCGGCTGCTGGCCGCCTTCGCCCAGAATCTTGGAAAGGAGGCTGAGGCGCTGTGCTGAATCAGATTCGTGAACTCTGCCTGCTGCCCGGCGTATCCAGCTTCGAAGCACCGGTGCGTTCCTTTCTCCGCGCCAGGGCGGAGCCCTACGCCGACGACATCCGCACCGACACCATGGGAAACCTGATCGTCTTCAAGAAGGGGCGGAAGTCCACGGGCAGCAAGCTGCTCTTGGCTGCGCATATGGATGAGGTAGGGCTCATCATCCGCTCTGTGACCGATGAGGGCTATTTAAAATTCAGCGCCGTAGGCGGGATCGACCGCCGTGTGCTCCTTGGAAAGCCGGTCCGGATCGGAGAGAAGGGCGTCCCGGGCGTCATTGGCCTGAAGGCCTACCATCTGGTCTCCGCGGAAGAGGAAAAAACCGTCCCCAAGCTGGAGGAATTTTATATCGACATCGGCGCCAAAGACAAGGAGGAAGCCGAGTCCAAAGTGAATCTGGGCGACTGTGCCGTTTTTGACAGCGACGTAGTGGCGTTTGGGGACGGCTTTCTCAAGGCAAAGGCGCTGGATGACCGGGTCGGCTGCGCCATTCTGCTGGAGCTGCTGTCCGACGAGGGCATCGGCACCATGATGGTGGGGGAGA
>USMP01000349.1 GCA_900555795.1 uncultured Eubacteriales bacterium | reverse complement strand
CCCCACACCAGTGACGTTGGTCACTGGTGTGTGCGCCCCAGGGACGCACGGGTCGGGGGATTTTCGGCAGGTACACGCCCTGCCGAAAATGATTTCATTTTGTTCTTTCGCCACTGGCGAAAGAACCTGGGAAGCCGGAGGTTTCCCCTGGCCCCCCTTTCCCGGATGATGCGGGGACGGTGGAAATATCAATGGCGGCTGTTGCCGCTGTTTTTCAGGATGAAAGTTAGCCTAAACTAACACTTTGGAAGGAGAGAACGATGGACATCAAGATCGCACTGGCCGGCAATCCGAACTGCGGCAAGACTACGCTGTTCAACGACTTGACCGGCTCCAACCAGTACGTGGGCAACTGGCCCGGCGTCACGGTGGAGAAGAAGGAGGGCCGGCTGAAGGGCCACAGGGACGTGGTCATCCAGGACCTGCCCGGCATCTATTCCCTGTCCCCCTACACCCTGGAGGAGGTGGTGGCCCGGAACTACCTGGTGGCGGAGAAGCCGGATGCCATTTTGAACATTGTGGACGGCACCAACATTGAGCGCAACCTCTACCTTACCACCCAGCTGATTGAATTGGGCCTGCCGGTGGTGGTGGCGGTAAACATGATCGATCTGGTGCGGAAAAACGGCGATCAGATCCAGCTGGACCGGCTGGGGGCGGCCCTGGGCTGCCAGGTGGTGGAGATGAGCGCCCTGAAGGGCGAGGGGGGCATGGCGGCGGCGGAAAAGGCTCTGGCCCTGGCCGGGGGCCCCGCCGGCGGGGAACTGCCCCATGTGTTCACCGGCAGTGTGGAGCACGCCATTGCCCACATCGAGGAGTCCATATCCCCCCTGGTGGATCCCCGGTACCTGCGCTGGTACGCCATCAAGGTGTTCGAGCGGGACGATCAGGTGTGGAAGGGCCTGGGGCTGACCGGGGAACTGGCCGCCCACCTGGAGGAGCATATCGCCCAGTGCGAACAGGAACTGGACGACGACGCGGAGAGCATCATCACCAACCAGCGCTACGCCTATATCAGCGGCGTGGTGGCAAAGTCCGTAAAGAAGAAGGCCGTCCGGGGCAGCCTCACCGTCTCCGACCGGATTGACCGCGTTGTCACCAACCGGGTTCTGGCCCTGCCCATCTTCGGGGCGGTCATGTTTCTCATCTATGCCGTGGCTATGGGCGGCTGGTCCATCTCCATCGGCACCATGGGCACCGACTGGGCCAATGACGTGCTCTTTGGCCAGTGGGTTCCCGGCCTCTTTGATACCATCCTGGGCGCCCTGGGTGTGGCGGAGGGCGGCTGGCTCTATGGCCTGATCCAGGACGGCATTGTGGCGGGGGTCGGCGCGGTGCTGGGCTTTGTGCCCCAGATGCTGGTGCTGTTTTTTCTGCTGGCGGTTCTGGAGGATGTGGGCTATATGGCCCGGATCGCCTTCATTATGGACCGGATCTTCCGCCGCTTCGGCCTCAGCGGCAAGAGCTTCATCCCCATGCTGGTGGCCACCGGCTGCGGCGTGCCCGGCATCATGGCCTCCCGTACCATTGAAAACGAGCGGGACCGCCGCATGACCATCATGACCACCTGCTTTGTCCCCTGCGGCGCCAAGATGCCCATCATCGGGCTGTTTGCCGGCGCCCTGTTCGGCGGCAGCGGCCTGGTGGCCGTCTCCGCCTACTTCATCGGCGTGGCCGCCATCGTGATCTCCGGCGTCATGCTCAAGAAGACCCGCGCCTTCGCCGGCGATCCCGCGCCCTTCGTCATGGAGCTGCCCGCCTACCATGTCCCCGCCGCGGGCAACGTCCTGCGGGCGACCTGGGAGCGCGGCTGGTCCTTCATCAAGCGTGCCGGCACCGTCATTCTGGCTGCCACCATCATCCTGTGGTTCCTGCAGGGCTTCGGCTTCGAGAACGGCGCGTTCACGATGGTCGAGGATCAGGACAACTCCATCCTGGCTATCGTTGCAAGCGCAATTTCCTGGATCTTCATCCCGCAGGGCTTCGGCAACTGGCGTGCAACCGTCGCTTCTATCTCCGGCCTGATCGCCAAGGAGAATGTCGTCGGTACCTTCGGTGTTCTGTATCACTATGCTGACGAGCTGTCTGACAACGGCGACGAGATCTGGCCCGAGGTTGCTGCCAGCTTCACCGCAATCTCCGCTTACAGCTTCATGATCTTCAACCTGCTCTGCGCCCCCTGCTTCGCCGCC
>USMP01000348.1 GCA_900555795.1 uncultured Eubacteriales bacterium | reverse complement strand
GCGGGTGGGCGTGGCCCGGGCCATCGCCCTGGATCCGGAGTTCATCGTGCTGGATGAGCCGGTTTCCGCCCTAGATGTGTCCATCCAGGCCCAGATTCTGAATTTGCTGCAAAAGCTGCAGCGGGAGAAGGGGCTGACCTACCTCTTTATCTCCCATAACCTGAGCGTGGTCAAGCACATCAGCGACCGGGTGGCGGTGATGTATCTGGGAAAAATCGTGGAGATGGCCCCCACCAGGGAACTCTTCGCGAACCCGCTGCACCCCTATACCCGGGCCCTGCTCTCCGCGGTGCCCGTGCCCCGGGTGGACGTGGAGCGGGAACGGATTATTTTGGAGGGCGATGTGCCCAGCCCCATCAACCCGGCCCCCGGCTGCCGGTTCTACGGTCGCTGCCAGATGCGCTGCGAGAAGTGCCAGGGCACGGATGTGGAACTGCGGGAGGTGCGTCCGGCCCACTACGTGGCCTGTGCGCTGGACGTTTAAACGGGGAGAGGAGGAGTCGCTGTGTATACCTGCGCCCAATGCGCCATCTACGCGTGCCGGGAGGGGCGCCCTGAGAAAATGCCTAAAAATTGCCCCATGCATAACCAGCAGCTGATGCAGGAGGCCCTGCAGACTTACAGCCTGGAGGAGAACCGGGACTTTTACATCACCGCCTCGGAACTGGAGACCCTGGGCTACTGCCAGTGGCCCCGGGTAAAGGAGACGGTCCAGTTCTGCCTGCGGAGGGGATATACGAAGGTGGGCATGGCCTTCTGCTGGGGCCTGCGCAAGGAGGCCAAGGTGATGGACGGCCTGCTGCGGCGCGCGGGATTGCAGGTGGTATCCGTCATCTGCAAGACCGGCGGCGTGGACAAGGGGGTATGCGGCATACCGGAGGAGCATAAGCTGCGCCCCGGTCAGCACGAGAGCATGTGCAACCCCATTGCCCAGGCCCGGCTGCTCAATGAGCAGGGCACCCAGTTCAATATCGCCCTGGGCCTGTGCGTGGGGCACGACTCCCTGTTCTATAAATATTCCGACGCCCTTGTGACCACCCTGATCGCCAAGGATCGGGTGCTGGCCCACAACCCGGCGGGAGCGCTGTACTGTGCGGAGGGATATTTCAAGGAGCGGGTTTAAAACAAGGTAAATGGAAAAAGGAGAAGAAAAACGATGACCCTGCAAGAACTGAAGAACCATGTCAAGGGACTGTGCTTTGTGAACGTGACGCCCTTTGATGAGGACGGCACCCTCAACCTGGCGGCATACCGGGACAACCTGGCCTTCACCCTGGAAAAGATCCGGGGCTTTGACTGCACCATCACCCCCTGCGGCAGCAATGGTGAATTTGCCTCCATGAGCGAGGAGGAGCATCGCTCCGTCATCAAGACCTGTGTGGAGACGGTGAACGGCGAGCACCCCGTGATCGCCGGCGCCGGTCGGGCCAGCACCTACGATACGGTGAAAATGTGCCGCTATGCCCAGGAGGTGGGCGCGGACGGGGTGCAGATTATCCACCCCTACTACTTTGTCCCCACGGTGGAGGGCATGTACCAGCACTATAAGACGGTGGCTGACTCCATCGACATCGGCATCGTGGTGTACAACAACCCCGCCTTCTCCCAGTCCTGGATCAATCCCCAGCTGATGCGCCGGATTGTGGACAATACCGATGGGAAGATCTGCGGCGTAAAGGAGAACACCCCCCACCTGATGCTGTTTGACGCCATGGTGAAGGCTCTGCGGGGCACTGGTGTGCCCATCTGCAGCGGCTTTGGGGAGAAGTGGTACGCCTACCAGTTCCCCTATGGGGCTGACGGCTTTGTGACCCCCTTCGGCAACTTCTTCCCGGAATTCCCCATGCAGCTCTACCAGGCCGCCCAGCGCTACGACTTCGATACCATTCGGGCCCTGCTGGACCGGATGGAGCCCTACTACGCCTTTGTGGGCCGCTGCAGCGCCGCCCGCGGGGATACCGGCGTCATCGGAAAGCCCGGCGGCAGCATTTATGGCGAGGGCAACGTCCGCTTCGGCGTGCTGAAGGAGGCCATGAACCTGATGGGCCTCCACGGCGGCTGCATGCGCCTGCCGCTGACGGGGCTGAACGACAAGGAGCGGGACGAACTGCGGGAGATCCTGCACGCCCTGGGCCTGCTGTAATACCGATACCTGTCCATCCAATATAAGTTCCCCGGTAAGAAGCCGCGGG
>USMP01000347.1 GCA_900555795.1 uncultured Eubacteriales bacterium | reverse complement strand
GGCCATGGCCACCACATCTCCGGTGTAGGGGTCCACAATGGTAATGGCGGAGTCCAGCTGGGTACCCTTGGCGGAGGGATAGTCAAAATTGCCCAGATTCGTATAGACGCTGTCCACAATGGCCTGGATATCCGGGTCCAGCGTGGTGAAGATATGGTAGCCGCCGGAGTAGACCAAGCTGGTGGCCACCTCGCTGGAGCAGCCTTTGGCCTCCATCACCAGAGCGATGGCGTCCTCAATCACTGCGTCCTCAAACCAGGAGTATACGTTGCGGCTGGCGGTCTCCAGATCCTCCTCCTGGCTGATCTCCTCGCCGTGGAGGGTCTTGTAGGCGTCGGTATCGGTGAAGAGCAGCGTCTCCGCCTTGGCGGCGGCGCACTCCTCCGCCGTAATCTTGCCCAGTTCCTCCATCCGGTCCAGAATCGTCTCCTGGCGGCGCTTATTGAAGTCCCGGGTGGTTTTGACGGTGCCGTCGGACTGTTTAAATTCGGTGCCCAGGAAGGGGTCATACAGGGATGGATTGTTGGTGATGCCAATGATGCAGGCGCTCTCCGCCAAACTCAGTTTGCTGACATCCTTCCCAAAGTAGACGTTGGCGGCGCTCTGCACCCCGTAGCAGGACTGGCCGAAGTAGATATAGTTCAGGTACAGCTCCAGAATGTCCTCCTTGGAGTTGCTCTCCTCAAACTTCAGCGCCCGGAAAATTTCCCGCACCTTCCGCTTCACCGTTACATCGTCATCCTGGGTGATGTAGCGCAGCAGCTGCTGGGTGATGGTGGAGCCGCCCCGGGTGCTGCCGGAGGTGAAGGTTTTGACCATGGCGGCCAGGGTACCCTCCCAGTCCACGCCGTGGTGCTCGTAGAACCGGTGGTCCTCAATGGACACCAGGGCGTCGATCATATGCTGGGGAATCTGATCCAGAGACACCAGTTCCCGGTTTTCTTTAGAGTACAGGGTGCGCATCTCATTGCCGTTTTTGTCATAGAGCACCGAGGACAGGCGCAGGGTCATCTCCTCCACCGTGACATCCAGGGTAGGGGCCAGGGTGGTATTGACGTAGGTCATAAAAATCTTGAAAAAAATGCCGCAGGTCAGAACCCCGATAACCAGCAGGGTAAAGAGGACAAAACAGATCCGGCCGGCAACCCGGCCCGCGCCGGAGTCCTTCTTCTTGCGGGGGCCGCCGCCGGATGTCTGACCGCTGTTGTGTGCTTGATCCATAGACAGGATGAACCTCCTTTATCGGTCTGCCGCACCGCGGCGAGCCGGACGGAAAAGCGTCCAAAGCGGGCCGGCGGCGGGGCACAGTACGTAAAATCGCGCATATAATATAATCCATGCTACAGTATACCATGGCTTGTCAACTTTTGAAAAGTGATAAAAACCGCAAATTTGGACACAATATTTTTTAAAACGGCCGATTCCAACAGGATACACAAAAAACAGATTTTGAAATTGTCGAAATCGCACGGGCATCCGCACTTGCATTTTGCAAAAAAACCGGGTACACTATAACCGCAGGAATAAAGAGCGGGGCGGTATGGATACCCCCAGCCAACACCCAGAAGGAGGTACCCAGCCATGAGCGAGGAGTACGGACCCGATTTTATCACCATCACTGACGAGGACGGCAACGACTTTGAACTGGAGATGCTGGACGCCCTGGAGCACAACGGGCAGACCTATTTGGCGTTCTGTCCGGCAGTGGAGGAGGGCGCGGATGAGGACGGCGAGGACTACGGCTTGGTGATCCTGAAGTCCGTGGAGGAAAACGGAGAGGAACTGCTCTCCACTCTGGACAGCGACGAGGAACTCAACGAGATCTACGACCTCTTTATGGAGCGGCTGTTCGCGGACGAGGAGCCCTCCGGGGAGGAGTAACCCTCTCTCCCTTTGGACGGCGCGGTGCTTTTAAAAGTTCCACCGCCGTTTTGTGGAAACCACACCCTGCGGGGTTCGTGATGAGTCTTTTTTAACCCACATTTTGTTATACGGGATGCTGGTTCAGTATCTGGTTTGCAGGCCTCCCGGCTGCTGCTGCGGCTGGAAGTTGGAAGCAATAAAGGATACTGCAGGCGACCCACCTGCTAAGTATGTGCAGGTTATAACACGGCTCACACGGCCACTGCGGGGGTCGAAAAAACACTTCGGGCGCTTCTGTCACAGGCAGTCGTCCGGTACAGTGCAGACAGGCCGCGGC
>USMP01000346.1 GCA_900555795.1 uncultured Eubacteriales bacterium | reverse complement strand
TCGATGACGGCGGGCGTGCCGTAGAGCTTGCCGTCCTTACGCACAACGGGGATGCCGCCGCCGCCGACGGTGATGACGACGGTGCCGTTGTCAACGAGCGCCTTGACGGTGTTCTTCTCGATGACGTCGATGGGCTTGGGGGAGGGAACGACCTGACGGTAGCCGCGGCCGGCGTCCTCGACCATGGTGTAGCCCTTCTCGGCGGCGATGCGGTCGGCGGTCTCCTTATCATAGAACGCACCGACGGGCTTGGTGGGATGCTGGAAAGCCGGGTCTGCGGGGTCCACCTCCACCTGGGTGACGATGGTGCAGACGGGCATGTTGCGGATACCTCGGTCCAGCAGTTCTTCCCGAAAGGCGTTCTGCAGGTCGTAGCCGATGTAGGCCTGGCTCATGGCGCCGCAGACCGACAGGGGTGTGAAGCCCTGCTTGGGGTCCTCCTTCTGAAGGGCGGCCATGGCGTTGTTGATAATGCCCACCTGGGGGCCGTTGCCGTGGGCCACCACCACCTGGTTGCCGTCTTCAATGAGGTCCACGATGGCCTTGGCGGTGATCTTCACCGCCTGGGCCTGCTCCGGCAGGGTGTTGCCCAGGGCGTTGCCGCCCAGGGCGATGACGATTCGCTTGCTCATAGTCTGTACTCCTCGCAGCTTTTTGATAATAGAAGCGGAGCTGAGATCGCTCCGCTTCTATGTATTGTGGGAGAGAGGGGTGGGCCTTGCTCAGACCCACCAGGGACGCTGTCCCTGGATCCCGCCGCCTTTTGAAGATACCCACAGGGCACTTAGGCGGGCGAAAACGTTATCCCGCGCAAAACATCGTTTTGCGCCAAAATTTCCTTTTATCCTTTTCCTTTTCAAAAGAAAAGGATGTATGCCTTAGAACTCCTTGCGCTTCTCGCCCCTGGCCTCCAGAGCGCGGAGGGCGGCCACGGGGTCCTTCACCTTGCTGAGGAAAATCATGGCCGCAATGATATAGGGCTTAAAGGAGGCCTGCTTGTAGAGCGGCTCCATGTAGCGGTCAAATACGCTGTTGGCCACCTCGCCCTCCTGGCAGCTGAGGCCGGAGATGTCGGCGGGCAGGCAGTGCATGTACAGGGCCTTGCCGTCCCTGGTTTTGGCCATCATGTCCTCGTCGCAGGTCCAGTCCTTGTGCTGGGCGTTCTGGGCCAGCAGTTCCTTCTCCAGCTGGTCGATGCCGGCCTGGTCGCCCTCCCGGTACAGCTGGGTGCGCTTCTCCATGGCCTTGAAGGGGGCCCAACTCTTGGGGTAGACAATGTCGGCGTCCCGGAAGGCCTCCTCCATGGAGTTGACCTTGGTAAAGGAGCCGCCGGACTTCTCGGCGTTGGCCTTGGCGATCTCCTCCACCTCGGGCATCACCTCGTAGCCCTCGGGGTGGGCCAGCACCACGTCCATGCCGAAGCGGGTGAAGAGGCCGATAATGCCCTGGGGCACGGAGAGGGGCTTGCCGTAGCTGGGGGAGTAGGCCCAGGTCATGGCCACCTTTTTACCCTTCAGGTTTTCCACGCCGCCCATCTCGTGGATCACGTGAAGCAGGTCCGCCATGGACTGGGTGGGGTGATCCACGTCGCACTGCAGATTCACCAGAGTGGGGCGCTGCTCCAGAATGCCCCTCTCATAGCCCTCATCCAGGGCGCCCATGAAGGTCTTCTGGTACTTGTGGCCCTCCTCAATGAACATATCGTCCCGGATACCGATGACGTCTGCCATAAAGGAGACCATGTTTGCTGTTTCCCGGACAGTCTCGCCGTGGGCAATCTGGCTCTTCTTCTCGTCCAGATCCTTCACGTCCAGGCCCAGCAGGTTGCAGGCGCTGGCAAAGGAGAAGCGGGTGCGGGTGGAGTTATCGCGGAAGATGGAGATGCCCAGGCCCGAGTCGAACACCTTGGTGGAGATATTCCGCTCCCGCAGGTCCCGCAGGGCGTCGGCCACGGTAAAGATGGCGTCCAGTTCGTCACCGGTCTTGTCCCAGGTCCAGTAGAAGTCGGACTTGTACATGTTGTTGATGTGCAGCTTTTCCAGATGCTTGGCCAGCTCGATGGTCTTGGACATATTCAGCACTCCTTGTAATATGTGAAATTGTAGATGTATGGCGGCTCTGCCGCAGCGAAAGGAAAAACCAGGAAAAGGGTCTAGGGAAAAACCCAGGTTTTTCCCAGTTGATTTGCCTCCGGCAAATCAAGCAAATCGAATCATTTT
>USMP01000345.1 GCA_900555795.1 uncultured Eubacteriales bacterium | reverse complement strand
TGATCCATGACCGCCCCATCCGGGCTCAGGGGCTCATCGAGTGGCCCTATGTCATCAACTCCAAGGCGCTGTCCTACTCCTTCGGCGGCGGCGCCACCGCCGGCGCTGTGGTCAAGTGGTTCCGCGATACCTTTGCCCAGCGCGAGAAGGCGGAAGAAGACGCCGGCGGAGCGAACGCCTACGCCGTCCTGGACGAGCAGGCGGCCAGCATCCCTCCCGGCTCCGGCGGCCTTATCGTACTGCCCCATTTTATGGGAGAGCGCAGCCCCGTCTGGAATACGGATGCCAAGGGCGTTATCTTCGGCCTCTCTCTGGCCCACACCAAAGCCCATATTTACCGGGCTTTTCTGGAAGCGGTGGCCTACTCCCTGCGCCACACCATGGAGTCCACCGGCGAGGATCTGGGCGAATATATCCTGTTGGCGGGCGGCGTCAGCAAGTCTCCCCTGTGGCGTCAGATCTTCGCGGACGTGACCGGCCACGCGGTGGTCTGCCCGATCCACGATGTCGAGGCCAACCTGGGCGATGTGATGCTGGCAGGCTTGGGTACCGGCACGCTCACTCTGGAGGATATCAGGAGCTGGCAGGTGCTGGACGAGAAGGTACGGCCCGACCCGGAAGCCCACGCCAAATACAATGACTACTACAAGCTCTATCACGCGGTCTACCGCGACCTGGAACAGGACATGGCGGCCATATCCAAACTGTCCTGAGCAGCGCCTCCCGTCCAAGGCCGGGGCTCCGATGGGACCCCATCCCGGCTTTTCCCCAACGGCACTGCAAGCCGCGCTGAACCGTTTTCTCCGCTTCCTGCACCCCGCCGCCATTGACGCAGCAGAATTCCTTTCATCGCTGCAGTTCTGCGGGGGAGACTCCGGCTGTTTCTCCTCTCGCTTCGCACCGGATTGCAAACCCGCTTGCTGCTGATCCGCAGAGCGGCGCCCCTGTTTTCCAAAGCCATCCAGCAAAGTCATAACTACCAGCTAAAGTGGTAGCTTGAGTAGGCCCTTATAGGGCCTGTTCATAAAAGCATGCGGACGAAACGCCCTGAAAAAAGCCTTTTCCCGCTGTCAAATCAGGAAAAATGTCCGCTGGGTGCCGATCTTCCCTGCCTCTTTATCCCTTTATCGGGGTGGCGGGTTCCAGTCGTTTTTCTTTATACCGCCCGTTAAGGTTTCCCCCATAAAACAGCAAACCGGCGGCAGGCCACATGGTTGTTTTCCATGTGCCCTGCCGCCGGTTTTCCGCTCTATCCGCAATAGGCGGCTGTCCTCTGCCGCTTCGCTAACATGAGCAGAAAAGGGGCGCGTTGCAAACTTTATTCTACAGCGCGCCCCTTTTGATATCATGTCATCGTCAACGATTTACTTTTTGGCAGAGATCTCAGTCTTCGTGAGCTCGGAGAAGTTACGCACGACAAGAGGCTGATCCAAAACGCCGGAGAGGATATCTTCCTTAACCATCTTGAGATAGGAGATACCAATAATCACGATGATAAAAGCGATGGGGATGGACAGCACCAGGGTAGCAGTCTGCAGGGTAGCCAGAGGCGCATCCAAAATGATAAAGCCAATGGGGATCAGGGACAGGCCAAAAGCCCAGATTAGCCGCAGGATAGGCACGGATTCACCGTTCTCCACGCGAATCTGAGAGTTGGCAGCGATGATATAGGAGGCTGAGTCATAGGAATTGGCCGCAAAGACGAAACAGAGCAGGGCCACCAAAATGACAGCAATCTTCCCGAAGGGGAGGGTAAGCAGGATTTCCACAATGGTGTTGGCGGGACCGATCTCGCTGAGGGAGTTGACCACGTCGAAGGCGCCGCTCAACTGGAGGTCCAGGCCATAGTTGCCCAGCACACCAAAGAAAAGGATGCAGCCTGCGCTGCCAAACAGCAGGGAACCGGCTACCATACTCTTGACGGTGCGGCCCTTGGAAATGCGGGCGATAAACATGCCCAGGAAGGGGGCGTAGCCGGCCCACCATGCCCAGTAGAACACAGTCCAGCTTTGGGGAAAGCCGGATAACCCGATGGAGTCGAGCCAAGTGGACATCCGGATAAAATTCTGCGCCATAAGGCCGATAGCTGTGGTGGTGGTATCATAGATAAACTTGGTGTCGCCAACCACGAAGACAAATGCGATCAGCAGCAAAGCCAGCCATACGCCTGAGTCGCTGAGGAACTTGATCCCCTTGTTCAGGCCGGAGTAAGAGCTGAGACCAAA
>USMP01000344.1 GCA_900555795.1 uncultured Eubacteriales bacterium | reverse complement strand
AGCAGCCCCAGTGCGCCCAGCAGCCGGGCCAGGCCCAGCCGACCCAGCAGCCCGCCTCCAGGGTCCCCAAGACCAAGGTGGTGGATACCCGCAAGGCCACAAATGTGAATCTGGACAAATATGACGAGAAGCTGCAGGAACTGGCGGAGCGCACCGCCGCCCCCGGCGGCAAGCGGAACCTGGAGCAGAACAAGGAAAAATTCCGCGGCGGCAGCAACAAGAAGAAGGGGCAGATGACCTTCTCCAATAAGCGCCGCCAGGAGGAGCAGGAGAAGCTGCGCCGCCTTCAGCTGGAGATTGCCAAAAAGACGCCCCTCACTGTGAAGATTCCGGATGAGATCAGTGTGGGTGAACTGGCCAGCCGGATGAAAAAGACCGGGGCCGAGGTGGTCAAGTGCCTGATGAAGAACGGCGTCATGGCCTCTCTCAGCGAGATCATCGACTTCGACACCGCCGCCATCATCGCCGAGGAGATGGGCTGCAAGGTGGAGAAGGAAGTGGTTGTCACCATCGAGGAGAAGCTGATCGGCTCCTCCGAGGACCGGCCGGAGGATCTCAGGCCCCGGGCCCCCGTAGTGGTGGTCATGGGCCACGTGGACCACGGCAAGACATCCCTTCTGGACTATATCCGAAACGCCCATGTGGCCTCCGGCGAGGCCGGCGGCATCACCCAGCACATCGGCGCCTACCAGGTGCAGATTAACGGCAAGCCCATTACCTTCCTGGATACGCCCGGCCACGAGGCCTTTACCTCCATGCGGGCCCGGGGCGCCATGGTTACGGATATCGCCATCCTGGTGGTGGCGGCGGAGGACGGCATCATGCCCCAGACCGTGGAGTCCATCAACCATGCCAAGGCCGCGGAGATTCCCATTATCGTCGCCATCAACAAGATGGATAAGCCCGAGGCCAACCCCGAGCGCATCAAGCAGCAGCTCACGGAGTACGGCCTTGTAGCCGAGGAGTGGGGCGGCGAAACCATTATCTGCCCCATCTCCGCCAAAACCGGCATGGGCATCGACAATCTGCTGGAGATGGTCACACTGACCGCCGAGGTGGCGGAACTGAAGGCCAACCCCAGCCGGGCCGCCCAGGGCACCGTGGTGGAGGCCCGTCTGGACAAGGGCCGTGGCCCCGTGGCCACCCTGCTGGTTCAGAACGGCACCCTGCGCCAGGGGGATATCATCATCGCCGGCACCGCCGTGGGCCGTGTCCGGGCCATGGTCAGCAGCAAGGGCGAGCGCCTGGAGGAGGCCGGACCCTCCGTGCCTGTGGAGATCACGGGCCTGGGCGAGGTCCCCGGCGCGGGCAGTACCTTCAACGCCGTGGCCGATGAGCGCCTGGCCCGGGAACTGGTGGAGCAGCGGAAGGCCGAGGAAAAGGCCAAGCTGAACGCTCCCATCCAGAAGGTGAGCCTGGAGGATCTCTTCAGCCAGATCCAGGCCGGCGAGGTGAAGGATCTGAATATCATCGTCAAGGCCGACGTCCAGGGCTCCGCCGAGGCGGTAAAGAGCAGCCTGGAGAAACTCTCCAACAACGAGGTCCGGGTCCGGGTCATCCACTCCGGCGTGGGCGCCATCAGCGAGAGCGACGTCATGCTGGCGTCCACCTCCAAGGCCATCATCGTGGGCTTCAACGTCCGCCCCGACGCTGCCGCCCGTGACAGCGCCGCCCGCAGCAACGTGGACATGCGGATGTACCGGGTTATCTACGACGCCATCAACGAGGTGGAGGCCGCCATGAAGGGCATGCTGGCCCCCAAGTACAAGGAGGTCCTGCTGGGCCATGCGGAGGTCCGTGAGGTGTACAAGATCACCGGCGCGGGCATGATCGCCGGCTGCTATGTCACCGACGGCAGGGTGGCCCGCAATGCCCAGATCCGCCTGCTGCGGGACAATATCGTCATCCACGAGGGCGTGCTGGCCTCGCTCAAACGCTTCAAGGACGACCAGAAGGAGGTCGCCCAGGGCTACGAGTGCGGCATCACCTTTGAAAAGTTCCAGGATATCAAGGAGGGCGATGTGATCGAGGCCTTCCTGATGGAGCAGATCGAGGTGTAGACCGTCAGGATTTGGCGAGCACCAGACTGCCCCGGTCGCCCTCCTTGGGCCCCGCCGCAGGCGGGACGGTGCATTGCGCCGCACAAGCGTTTTCGCAAAGCGGAAACCTTGGCGCAGGGCCGGATTTACTCCGCCCGAGCCTGTGAAGGAACCTGGGGGACCCCGCGGCGCAGGG
>USMP01000343.1 GCA_900555795.1 uncultured Eubacteriales bacterium | reverse complement strand
CTGCCGCCATTCCCGGAAAGATGAACGGCATCGACACCCACTGGATCTGGCAGGACGGGCAGAATCTGCTGCGGGACACGCCGAAGATCGAGGGCGGGTATCTCCAGGTGCCCACAGAGCCTGGCCTGGGCGTCAGCGTCGACATGGAGCGGGTCATGGCGGCCAATGAACTCTACCGCCGCCTGCCCAGCCACGACCAGGATGACGCCATGGCCATGCAGTACCTGATTCCCGGCTGGAAGTACGATTCCAAAACGCCCTGCTTGGCGCGCTGATTTACGCCAGCAGTTCCTGAACCAGACGGATAAAGGTGCGGGCCACCTCGGTGAGATAGCTGCCCCGCCGCCAGGTGGCCACCATCTGCCAGCTGGGACGGCTGGGCAGGTGGAAGCACCGGATGCCCGCTGGCGGGGGCGTCAGATAGTACTCCGGCAGAATGGCGCCGCAGCCCACGGCCTGCACCATCTTGATAATGGTGATGTTGGACTTTGTTTCAAAGAGGATCTTCGGCGTCACCCCCGCATCCCGGAAGATGAGATCCAGCAGAGGGCGCATGGTGCTCTCCTTGTTTGCGCTGGCAAAGGGGCAGCCGTCCAGGTGGACGGGATCCATGGTGGGATAGTCTC
Source organism: uncultured Eubacteriales bacterium (assembly GCA_900555795.1). Lineage (GTDB taxonomy): Bacteria > Bacillota > Clostridia > Oscillospirales > Oscillospiraceae > Pelethomonas. The sequence continues at coordinate 1,614 of USMP01000343.1, read as the reverse complement.
CCCCCTCGGCGGCAGGGGGCGCCTTGCCGTATAGGGGGTGCCCCTCGGGGAGAAGCAGGAACAGTTCCTCGGTTTTCAGGGTCAGATATTCGTCCTTGGTCTTGTCACAGTCGGACAGGGTCAAAAAGGCGATGTCCAGGGTGTGATTGGCGATAAGGGTCTGCAGTTCCCGGGAGGTTCGCTCCACAGGCGTTACCACCACGTTGGGGTAATTTTTGTGGAACAGGGGATACACAGAGGAGAAGATGTCGATGCCCCGGGTGGCGGTAAAGCCGATGGAGAGCAGTTCGTGCTTCTCCTCCGCCAGATCGTGGATGCGGGCATAGGTCTCCTTTTTGATCCGGAGCAGTTCCCGGGCGCTGCTGATGTAGATCTCCCCTGCGGGGGTCAGTTGCCAGTTGGCCCGGCCCCGGTAAAAGAGGGCGGTGCCCAGTTCCTTTTCCAGCTTCAGCAGCTGCTGGTTCAGGGCGCTCTGGGTGATGAAAATCTTTTCCGCCGCACGGGTGATGTTATTCTCCTCAGCAATCTTTACGATGTATTCTACCTGCCGCAGATCCATGTGACACGCCTCCTTGGGGCATTTTCCTGTGTTGCAGCCTTTTTCTCCATTATAGCGAAAATGGGGGAAAAAGCAAGAGAAGTGCCCCCGGCCTTAAGGCCGGGGGCACTTCTAGCAGAGGGGTCACTCAATGCTGATGATATAGTAGTAGACCGGCTGCCCGCCGGGGAGCACGCTCAGTTCCGCGCCGGGGCACAGACGGGAGAACACTGCCTGCGTCCGCTGGGCCTCCTCCTCGGTGACGTCCTCACCGTAGAACACGGTGACAAATTCGGCGCTCTGCTCCGCGGCCTGGGCAGCCAGCTTCTCCAGCAGGACGGCGATGTCCTTGTCGGTGCCGAAAAGCTTGCCCTCCAGCAGGGCCAGGTAATCACCCTCGTTGATGGCAAAGCCGTCGAAGTCGCTGTTGCGGGCGGCATAGGTGATCTGGGCGGTGGATACGTTGGCCACAGAGGCGGTCATGGCCTCCAGGATCTCCGCCGGCTCCAGTTCCGGGTCCACCGCCATCATGGCGGTGATGCCCTGGGGAATGGTGTTGGTGGGCACCACCACCACCTCCTTGGGCGTCAGGCCCACGCACTGCTGGGCGGCCATGATGATGTTCTTGTTGTTGGGCAGCACGAACACCACCTGGGCGGGCACCTTGTTGATCTCTGTGAGGATGCTCTCCGTGGAGGGGTTCATGGTCTGGCCGCCGGAGATGATGCCGTCCACGCCCAGATCCCGGAACACGGAGGCCAGGCCTTCCCCGGCGCAGACGGAGAGGAAGCCGTAGCGCTTCTCCGGGGCGGCGATGCCGCCGTCCGGCTCCCCGCTCTGCTCCTCCAGCTCACTGAGAATCTCACTGTGCTGGTTTTTCATGTTTTCAATCTTGGTGGTCATGAGGCTGCCGTAGGTCAGAGCCTCCTCCAGAGCCATGCCGGGATGGTTGGTGTGGACGTGAACCTTGATGATCTCCTCATCATCCACTACCACCAGGCTGTCCCCCAGTCCCTCCAGAAAGGCCCGCAGCTTGCCGGGGTTCTTGCTGTTTTTGCGCTGTACGATAAACTCCG
>USMP01000342.1 GCA_900555795.1 uncultured Eubacteriales bacterium | reverse complement strand
GGCCACAGGTCTTGCCACGATGATCATGAATACGGAAATTAAAATGGCTGGCAAGGCCACAGAGGGAATTTTGGAGGGAAATGCCAGCAAGCCTAAAACAAAGAAGATGGCGATCTGCATCAGCCAGGTGATGCCGTCAAAAAAGTGAACCAATGAGGTTTTATGTAATATCTTGCTGTTGCCGAGGACAATTCCTACAATATATACGCTGAGATAACCGTTGCCGCCCAGCCAGGAAGAAAAACCATAAGTGAACAAAGCGGTGCCGATCACCAAAATTGCGTCCATACCATTGATCTCAAAGTTGATTCGGGAGAGGAGCTTCGAGGACAAAAAGGCCACGCCGAAGCCGATGCCAAACCCAAATAAAAGCTGTTTTGCAATCATCCAGGGCAGAGAAATATCGGAAGAGACTGACATGATCGTTAAAATGATAATGGTCATCATATAAGAAACAGGATCATTGCTGCCGCTTTCAATTTCCAGCAAGGAAGCCAAGCCGCCCTTTAAGTTCAGCTTTTTTGAACGCAGGATGGAAAATACGGAGGCGGCGTCAGTAGAACCAACCACCGAACCGGTCAGCAGCCCCAGGCGCACCCCCGCGGGGGCAAGCAGAGGCTCCAGAGAGCGGAAATGCTGCTCGGCCAGCAGCTCCGTGGGGGCCATCAGGGCGCACTGGAAGCCGCTCCGCGCGGCCAGCCAGGCTCCAAAGGCCGCCACCATGGTCTTGCCGGAGCCCACGTCCCCCTGCACCAGCCGGTTCATGGGCCGTCCGGAGCGGAGATCCCCCAGGATCTCGCCGATGGTCCGGCGCTGGGCTCCGGTGAGGGCAAAGGGCAGGCGGCTGTAAAACGCCGAGAGATCCGTATCACCGTAGGGGGCGCATGTCAGGTCCTCCCGGCGGTTTCGCAGCTTTTTCAACCCGATGGCCAGCAGAAACAGTTCCTCAAACACCAGCCGCCGCCGGGCCACGGCCAGTTCCTCCTCCCCGGCGGGAAAGTGGATCTGGTTATAGGCATAGCCCAGGGCGCACAGCTGGTGGTCCCAGCGGATCTGATCCGGCAGGGGATCCTCCAGCACGTCCCGGCAGGCGGCCAGCCCCTTCTCCACGGCCCGCAGCAGCAGATTCTGGGTGACGCCGGCGGTGAGGGGATAGATGGGCACGATGCGGCCCGTGGCCACCTGGGCACCCTCCCGCTCCACCAGGGGGCTGGCCATGGATTTGCGCAGCAGGCCCCCCTCCGCCCGGCCAAAGAAGACATAGGTCTCCCCCCGGCGGAGGTTGTCGCGCATGTAGGGCTGATTGAAAAAGGTCACGTCCAGCACGCCGCTGTCGTCCACCGCTCTCAGCTTCACCAGTTCCAGCCCCTTGCGCACCCGGCTGAGGGTGGGGGTATCCGCCACCATGGCCCGGACGCAGGCGCTCTCCCCGGGCTTTAAATCCCGGATGGGGCAGAAGACGCGCCGGTCGTCATAGGAGCGGGGAAAATAGGTGATGAGATCCCCCAGGGTACGGATGCCCAGCTTGCCGAGGCTCTTGGCCCGCTGCTCCCCGATGCCCCGGATATAGCGCACGTCGGTGGAGAGATCTGCCATGGCGCCCCCCTACGCCTGCCCGGGCTCCAGATCCTGGAAAAACACCGGATAGCGGCGGACGAACTCCTCCCGGATCATGGCGGCAATCTCCGCGATCTGGGGATGGGCGCCGGGGCCTCCCCGCAGGCGGAGGAAGTGGCGCCACTCCCGCAGGTTCATGGTCATGACGATCTCCGTCTTCAGGGAGTTGGGCAGCACGGCCCGGGCCTCCTCCGGCTTGGCCCCCGCCGCAATCAGCTGAAAGTAGTAGGACTCCGCCGCCTCCATGGCCCGGGTCCAGATCTCCCGCTTGCGCTGGTCGGCAGCGCTGTCGGGGTCGTAGGCGAAGCCTGTGGCCGGGTCCACGCAAGAGATTTGATTGGAGAACTTGTCGCTGGTGTAATTGCAGTAGCGGGTGGACTCCTGACTGTAGCTGGCGATGCGGTGGCGGACGATCTCGTGGGTCACGCCCCGGTCACAGACCACCCGCACGCTGATGCTCTCGTGCTCGATCACAGACTCATGGCCCCGGCGGATCACGCCCCGGATGAAGGCCTCGGCGCTGTCCGCCTTGATCTTATCCTCGCTTTTGTAGCACACCCGCCCGATGCGCTCGATCTTCGCCAGCATGGCCGGATAGTCGCTGCCGCTGAGGATCTCAATAGAGGGGG
>USMP01000341.1 GCA_900555795.1 uncultured Eubacteriales bacterium | reverse complement strand
ATGCGGACGTTGTCGTGAATCACGATGGGGCCCAGAACCTTTGCGCCGGCGCCAACCATCACGTTGCTGCCCAGGGTGGGGTGGCGCTTACCTACGTCCTTCCCGGTGCCGCCCAGCGTCACCTGCTGGTAGAGCAGCACGTCGTCCCCGATCTCCGTGGTTTCGCCGATGACAATGCCGTTGCCGTGGTCAATGACCAGCCGGCGGCCGATGGTGGCCCCGGGGTGGATCTCCACACCGGTCCAGAACCGGCTCCACTGGGAGATGCAGCGGGCCAGAAATTGCAGCCCATGGCGGTACAGCCAGTGGGAAAAGCGGTGGTAGATGATGGCGTGCACACCGGCGTACAGCAAGAAGATCTCCAGCTTGCTGCGGGCTGCCGGGTCACGCCGCTGATACGCTTCCAATGTTTCAATCAGCATAGTGCCGTCCTTTATTCGTAAGGGTGTGGCCGCTTTCTCCGAAAAAGAAAGGGCCAAAAGGATTTTGCCGGATCTGGTGCCATTTTGCGCGGTATTTTGCAAAATAAAAAACACCCCGCCGTCCCATAGGACGGAGAGGCGCTGGTGCGCGGTTCCACTCTCCTGCTTCGCTTTTGGAGCCAGTATCGCGGCTCAGACGGAGGGCATTGCCCCTCCCGCTCCCGGACGCACGTTCGCCGCGCCTGACGCGGGGCCGCTTACAGCCGGCGGCGACCCCTCTCTGCCCGTTTGGCGCAGGTACTCTTTCCGATCCTCGCGGTGGTGTACTGTCTATCATATTACCAGCGAAGGGGCGCCGTGTCAAGGAATTTTAGTTGCGCTTCCGGGGGGAATGTGCTAAGATAGTGCCGCAAAACCGGGCGGGGAGGGCGGATATGGATCGGGAGAAGCTGATAGAGGGGCTGGCGGAGCTGCCGCTGGTCCAATATGAATTTTTCAAGACGGCGGAACTGCCCTTTTCAGAGCGGGTGCGGCAGGTGTGCCGCCAGGAGTGCGGCCAGTATGGGAAAAGCTGGGCGTGCCCCCCGGCCGTGGGGACGGTGGAGGCCTGCCGGGAGCGGTGCCTGGCCTATCCCGACGCCCTGCTGCTGGTGACAATGGCGGAGACGGCGGATATTGCGGATCTGACGGCCACCCTGGACACCAGGGAGGAGCACGAGGCGGTGACACGGGCGGCAAACCGGCTGGTGCGGCTGCAGGGGGCGGAGACCTATGTGCTCTCCACAGAGTCCTGTGCCATCTGCGGGAGGTGCTCCTATCCGGACGGGCCCTGCCGCCACCCGGACCGGATGTTTCCCGCGGTGGAGAGCCACGGTATTCTGATCACGGCCCTGGCGGAGCGGTTTGGCATCGATTTTCAGGCGGGAAGCAATATTGTCACCTGGTTCAGCCTGATCCTCTACCGGTGAGGGTGGAGACGCATAGGAGGTGCGAAGCGGGGAAGACTACCTTCACATTAAAAAGGAGGGGTTTTCCATGTTTAAGCACGAAAAGCTGCTGTTTCACCCGGTGGAGGTGGAGGGGCCCAACCCCCAGTACGCGGCGCTGCTGCAGGAGCAGCTGGGCGGCGCCAACGGTGAACTGAAGGCTGCCATGCAGTACCTGTCCCAGAGTTTCCGCATCAGGGACCCGGAGATCAAGGATCTGTTTCTGGACATTGCGGCGGAGGAACTGGGCCATATGGAGATGGTGGCTACCACCATCCATATGCTCAACGGCCACCATGTGGATGCGGCCTCGGTCCCCGCCGGGGAGATTCAGACCCACGTGCTGCTGGGCCTGAACCCGGGGCTTATCAATGCCTCCGGCTACTCCTGGACGGCGGACTATGTCACCGTCACCGGGGATCTCTGTGCGGATCTTTTGAGTAACATTGCCTCTGAGCAGCGGGCCAAGGTGGTGTACGAGTACCTGTACCGTCAGATTGAGGACGAAAAAGTCCGGGAAACCATCGACTTCCTGCTCAACCGGGAGGAGGCACACAACGCGCTTTTCCGGGAGGCCTTTAACAAGGTGCAGGATACCGGCTCCAATCGGGATTTTGGGACTACCCGGGCGGCCCGGATGTATTTCAGCATGTCCGAGCCCTCTCCTCAGAATAATCCATTTTCCAATACCTCCGTTACTCCTCCGTCGTTCAGTTAGCTTTCCAATAAGAGAAATTTGATATGCAGGATTTTGAACAGAAACTTGCAAAATATTTCGTTTATTTCTATTTAAATCGGGAAATAAATGAAATTTATAGAAAAAACGCAGGATTTATTTT
>USMP01000340.1 GCA_900555795.1 uncultured Eubacteriales bacterium | reverse complement strand
TCAGCGTCTGTCGTGTCCTAGGCCGGCAGGCGCAGCCGGTGTGCTGCCGGATTTTCTTTGCGAAGGGACGGGGATATTCCGCACCCCGGCACGGGTTCCTCTTTCTGCCGGAGAAAAAGGTCCCCCCGCCGGGGCGCGGAACACCCCCTCCCGGCTATCCCCGCAGGATATCCGTATCCCGGTACTGCACCGCCTCCGCCACGTGGGCGGCGGCGATATCCTCCGCCCCCTCCAGATCGGCGATGGTCCGGGCCACCCGCAAAATCCGGTCGTGGCTCCGGGCGGTCAGCCCCAGGCGGTCAAAGGCGGCCCGGAGCACCCGCTCCCCGGTGTCATCCAGCCGGCAAAAAAGCCCCAACAGGGCGGCGGGCATATAGGCGTTGCAGGACACCTCCGTCCCCTGGTAGCGCCGGGCCTGGACGGCCCGGGCCCCATCCACCCGGGCCTTCACGGTCCGGGAGTCCTCCGGCTGCTGCCGCCGGCGCAGGGCCTCATATTCCACCGCAGGCACCCGGACATGGAGATCCATCCGGTCCAGCAGGGGGCCGGAGATACGGGAGACATACTTCTCCACCGCAGCGTCGCTGCAGGTGCAACGGCCCGAGGGATGGCCCCGCCAGCCGCAGCGGCAGGGGTTCATGGCGCACACCAGCATAAAGCGACTGGGCAGGCGCACGCTACCGGAGGCCCGGGTGATGGTCACTTCCCCGTCCTCCAGGGGCTGGCGCAGTACCTCCAGGGCGTCCCGCCCAAACTCCGGCAGTTCATCCAGGAACAGCACCCCGTTGTGGGCCAGGGAGATCTCCCCCGGCCTGGGGTAGCTGCCCCCGCCGGCCAGGGCCACGGCAGACACGGTGTGGTGGGGGCTGCGGAAGGGGCGGCAGCTGAGCAGGGGGCTGCGGGGGTCCGTCATCCCCGCCGCGCTCCAGACCTCCGTGGCCTCCAGGGCCTCCCGGGCGGTCATGTCCGGCAGGATGGACGGCAGGCGCTTGGCCAGCATGGACTTTCCCGCCCCCGGCGGGCCGATGAGCAGCACATTGTGCCCCCCGGCGGCGGCAATTTCCAGCGCCCGCTTTACATTCTCCTGCCCCATGACATCGGCAAAATCCGGCCCCCGCTCCCCCTGGGGCTCCGGCGTCCAGGCCGGCGCGGGGGCCAGGGGAGCCTCCCGGCGCAGATGGGCCAGCAGGGCCCCCGCCTCCGCCACAGGGTACACAGTAAGCCCCCGGGCCAGCGTGGCCTCCGCTGCGTTCTCCGCCGGGACGTACAGTTCCCGCACGCCGGCGCGGACGGCGGCCATGGCCATGGGCAGCACCCCCGCCACCGGCCGCAGGGCTCCGGTGAGGCTCAGTTCCCCCAAAAAGGCGGACTGAGGGGAGGGGGTGGGAATCTCCCCCTGGGCCGCCAAAATGCCCAGGAACATGGGCAGATCGTACACTGTGCCCGCCTTCCGCAGAGCGGCGGGGGCCAGGTTTATGGTGATGCGGGACACGGGAAAGCCGGCGGAGCAGCTTTTAATGGCGGAGCGGACCCGCTCCCGGGACTCCTTCACCGCCGCGTCCGGCAGGCCCACCACGTCGAAGGCGGGCAGGCCCCCGCTGAGGGCGCACTCCACGGCCACCTCATAGCCGGTGATCCCCTGGAGCCCCAGGGAGCGGATGGTAACAACCATGGGAGGCCCTCCTTTACTTGTTTCACACATAAGGCCGCCTGAAGCCGTTCCGGGCAATTCGCCCGGGGCCCCGGCGCGGCTGTTTCATGACGATTATAGCACACTCACCCCCGCCGGGCAAAGGGTTCGACGGCAAAAAGCCACAAAAAGCCCCCCCTCTTTTGAACAAATCCGGAGAAAATACAGATTTTTCACAAATTGGACCCAAGAGAACATTTACAGAGCCGGGTTTTCGTGCTATATTAAGTCTGTATGAATACCGGCCCCGCATATCCCCTTTTTGGCGAAACCGCAGGGCAGTATCAAATATTCAGGAGGAGCAATTATGGCAAGAAAGTTCAAGTCCATGGACGGCAATACCGCGGCGGCGCATGTCTCTTATGCGTTTTCCGAGGTGGCGGCGATCTACCCGATCACCCCGTCCAGCCCCATGGCCGATCTGGTTGACCAGTGGTCCGCCAACGGCCTGAAAAACATTTTTGGCACCAAGGTCAAGGTGGTTGAGATGCAGTCCGAGGGCGGCGCCGCCGGCGCGGTTCACGGCTCTCTGGGCGTCGGCGCCCTGACCACCACGTACACCGCTTC
>USMP01000339.1 GCA_900555795.1 uncultured Eubacteriales bacterium | reverse complement strand
AACCGGGTGGATGAGATCGTCTATTTCAACCGGCTCACAGAGGAGAACTTCCTGCCCATTGCCAGGCTGATGCTGGATGAATTGAAGGGCAGCCTGAAGGAGAAGGGGTTCACGTTTACCTACGACAACGCTCTGGCGGCCTACCTGGTGAAGAAGTCCTATTCCGCCACCTACGGCGCCCGAAATTTGCGCCGCACCATTCAGAAGGATGTGGAGGACGCTCTGGCCTCCGCCATCATCAACAGCTACGACCACCCCATTACCCAGATTGCCGCTACGGCGGAGGAGGGTAGGGTAGTCCTGCACACCCTGTAACGGGAGAGAGGAGGCCCCGCCTATGCTGCTGCGCAAGAACATGGAGCCCCGCTGCGCATACTGCGCCAAGGGAACCGTACTCAACGACCGGGAGGTGGCATGTCCCCGCAAGGGGGTGGTGGCGGTGGAGTACCACTGCATGGGCTTCCAGTATGACCCCTTCAAGCGGGTTCCCCCCAGGCCGGTGAAGCTGAGGACCGGGAAGCTGAAGGAGGAGGACTTTGTCCTCTGACCTCCTATGAGGCCGCCCGCCGCGGAAGCAACCTCCGCGGCGGGCGGCCTTCCTATTTTGCCATCCCGGAGAGGCGGCTTCCCTCCGGACCCGGTAAAAGCGGGAAAAGCCGGGGACAGACCGGGAAAAAGGGAAAAAGAAAATTTCCCCTTGCGTTTTCTGTTGTCATTTTATATAATAAATGTTGCCACTTTTTGGACAGAATTTCTAAGAAACAAACGATAGAGGAGTGTGACACATGGCCGAGGAAAACAGGACCCCCCTTACAGAGGAGGCCGAAAGCAAAAACTTTATCCATCAGTTCATCGACGAGGACATCGCAGAGGGTGGTCAGTTCCAGGGCATGACTGTCCATACCCGCTTTCCGCCGGAGCCAAACGGCTATCTCCATATTGGCCACTGCAAGGCCCTGTGCATCGATTTTGGCACCGCCGAAAAGTACGGCGGGCTTTGCAACCTGCGCATGGATGACACAAACCCCACCAAGGAGGATGTGGAGTACGTCCAGGCTATTCAGGAGGACATCCACTGGCTGGGCTTTGACTGGGGCGACCGCTTTTTCTACGCCTCCGACTACTTTGAGCGGATGTACCAGTGCGCCGTGGATCTGATTAAGCGGGGCCTGGCCTATGTGTGCCAGCTGACCCCGGAGGAGTTTAAGGAGTACCGGGGCGATGTGGGTACCCCCGCCCGCAGCCCCTACCGGGATCGGCCTGTGGAGGAGAGTTTGGACCTCTTTGCCAGGATGCGGGCCGGGGAGTTTCCCAACGGGGCCATGACCCTGCGGGCCAGAATTGACCTTGCCAGCGGCAACTTCAATATGCGGGACCCGGTTATCTACCGCATCAACCATATGCACCACCATCGCCAGGGGGACAAGTGGTGCATTTACCCCATGTACGACTTTGCCCACCCCATTGAGGATGCTCTGGAGGGCATCACCCACAGCCTGTGCTCCCTGGAGTTTGAGGACCACCGGCCCCTGTACGATTGGGTGGTGTCCAACTGCGACCTGCCCGCCCGGCCCCGGCAGATCGAATTTGCCCGCCTGGGCATCAACTATACCGTTATGAGCAAGCGGAAGCTGCGGGCATTGGTGGAGGGAGGCCGGGTTTCCGGCTGGGACGATCCCCGGATGCCCACCCTCTGCGGCCTCCGCCGCCGGGGCTATACCCCCGCCTCCATCCGAAATTTCTGCGAACGTATTGGTGTGGCCAAGGCCAGCAGCACGGTGGAGTTCAGCTTTTTGGAGCACTGCCTGCGGGAGGATCTGAACGAGACCGCCCAGCGGGTCATGGCGGTGATCCATCCCATGAAGCTGACCATCACCAACTACCCGGAGGGGGAGAGTGAGACCTTCCAGGTGGAGAATAACCCCAACCGCCCTGAGGATGGGGAGCGGCCTGTTTCCTTCTCCCGGACGCTGTATGTGGAGGCCGACGACTTTCTGGAGGAGCCGGTGCCCAAGTATAAGCGCCTGTACCCCGGCGGCCCGGAGTGCCGGCTGAAGGGGGCGTACCTCATCACCTGCACCGGCTGTGTCAGGGACGAGGCGGGGAATGTGACGGAGATTCTGGCCACCTATGACCCAGCGAGCCGGGGGGGCAACCCCGCCGACGGAAGAAAGGTGAAGGGGGCCACCATCCACTGGGTGGACGCCGCCACCGCCGTGGATGCCGAGGTACGGCTGTACGACAACCTGTTCACCGACGCGGACCCGGACGC
>USMP01000338.1 GCA_900555795.1 uncultured Eubacteriales bacterium | reverse complement strand
GCATGGTCTACGATGAGTTTAACTCCAAGCAGCATGAGATTCTCACCGGTGTGGTCTCCCGTATCGACCACAGCGGAAACGTATCCCTGCGCATTGGCACCGGGACGGAGTCCACGGAGGCCATGCTGGCCACCAGCGAGCAGATCAAGACCGAGACGCTGGTGGAGGGCCAGCATGTAAAGGTGTACGTAGTGGAGGTCCGCCGCAGCACCCGGGGGCCTCAGGTGCTGATTTCCCGGACCCACCCGGGACTGGTGAAGCGGCTTTTTGAACTGGAGGTGCCGGAGATCTACGACGGTGTGGTGGAGGTAAAGTCCATCGCCCGGGAGGCCGGCAGCCGTACCAAGATGGCGGTGTGGAGCCACGACGAGGCGGTGGACCCCATCGGCGCCTGCGTAGGCCCCGGCGGCCAGCGGGTAGGCAATATTGTCAACGAACTGCGGGGAGAGAAGATCGATATTGTCAAGTACAGCGAGGACCCCGCCCAGTTTATCGCCGCCGCCCTAGCGCCCGCCGATGTGGTGGACGTGTGGATCGCCGACGAGGGCAAGGGCTGCCGGGTCATCGTGCCCGACGATCAGCTGTCTCTCGCCATCGGTAAGGAGGGCCAGAACGCCCGCCTGGCAGCCCGCCTGACCGGATATAAGATCGACATCAAGCCCCAGAGTTACAGGGAAGAGGAGCAGTAAGAGGGGGTTCCGGCCCGCCGCGCCTGTGGGATGTGGGAGAGTTTTGCGGATCTACCTGCCCATAGCGGCGAAGTGAGAAACTTGGAGGCAGCAATGAAAAAGTATGAATATAAGTTTGTATAAGTATCCGAAAACTCTAATTTCAAAACAAAACCTGGCGATACATTTGAAAAATGTAAAGAAGTTATTTTGACTGAGGCGGAGAACGGCTGGCGCTTAAAGCAGGTCGTTACACCCTTTAACGAAAAGATGGGGGTTTACGGCGCAATAGGCTATCAGATTATCTTTGAAAAAGAGCGGGCTTAGTGTGCCGGTGTTTCCCGGAGGAAAAGCGGGGCCAGCCCTGATCGGGCAGGAATGAACAGCCGCCAGTGCCTGTGCAGGGGCCGGCAGGCGAAGAATCTCAGAAAAATCCAACCTGCGTCCGTGGGACGCAAGAAAGATGTGCATGGATGCAAAAGCCCAAGAAGATTCCCCAGCGCCAGTGCCTGGGCTGTCGGGAGATGAAAAACAAAAAGGACCTGATTCGGGTCGTCCGCTCTCCGGAGGGGGAGATCAGCCTGGACTTCCGGGGCAAAAAGCCCGGCCGCGGCGCCTATGTCTGTCCCGACAGCGCCTGCCTGGCCAAGGCCCGGAAGAGCCGGGCGCTGGAGCGGGCCTTTGACACCGCCATTCCCCCGGAGGTCTATGACCAGCTGGAACAGCAGATGGGAGAAGCAAATGGATAATACCCTGCATACGATCGGTCTGGCCCTGCGGGCCGGGCGGCTGGAGGTGGGTGAGGAGCCGGTGGGCGCCATCTGCCGGGCCAGGGACTGCCGGCTGATCCTGGTGGCCCGGGACGCGGGAGACGCGACATTCCGCCGGGTGCGCCACTTTGCCGAAGCGGGCCAGTGCCTGTGGATCTCGCTGCCCTACACCAAGGCGGAACTGGGCTCTGTACTGGGCCGCTCGGTGTGCGCCTTGGCGGGGATAACGGACGTGGGCTTTGCCCAGACCATTGCCGGAAAGCTGGCGGCGGAAAAGCCGGAGCAGTATGGTGAAACAGCGGAGAAGCTGGCTGTTAAGGCCCAGCGTGCCGCGCAGCGCCGGGCGGAGCGGCGCTCCCATGAGAAAAACCTGCGCCGCGGCGGTAAGAAATGAATGGAACAGTGGAAGAAATCACCATAACGCACGCCTGGGAATCCACCCGGACGGTGAATTTGTAGGCGTGTGTTATGGTGGTACAAACCGTAATCACTATTGGAGGTGGCCTTATTGGGTAGTATTGTGAGTAAGTATAAAGTGAATGAGTTGGCAAGGGACTTTGGGATGCAGACCAAGGAGATCATAGAGGTCCTGGGACGGTATTCCGATACGCCGAAGAAGTCCGGCCAGAACTTGGATGAGCGGGAGTTGTCCCTGGTCTTTGAGCACCTGACGCAGGCCCACCCGGTATCCAGCATTCAGGTGATTTTCGCCGACGCCGCACCGGCGGCGAAGAGCGCACCCGCTTCTTCAGGCCAGCCGGCGCAGATGTCCCGGCCCCAGCAGCGGCAGCAGGGCGGCAGCCAGGCGCCCCATCAGCCCTCCGGCCAGCAGCCAGATGAAGGCGGTC
>USMP01000337.1 GCA_900555795.1 uncultured Eubacteriales bacterium | reverse complement strand
GTTGTAGCGCGTGAGTTCCGCGATTTCGTCAAGCGGCAGGAATGTCAGGAAGCGGAAAACCTTTTCCACGTCCGCGTCGGGTATATTGCGCCAATACTGGAAAAAGTCGTACGGAGAGGTTTTGTTGCGGTCGAGCCAGACCGCTCCCTTCGCCGTTTTGCCCATCTTGATGCCTTCGGACGTGGTGAGCAGTCCGAAAGTGATGGCGAACGCGTCCTTTCCTTCCTTTCTGCGTATCAGGTCCGCCCCCGCGAGGATGTTGGACCACTGGTCGTCGCCGCCGCATTGCAGCACACAGCCGTATTTGCGGTTGAGCACGAGGAAGTCGTAGGACTGCATAAGCATATAGTTGAATTCGAGGAAGGTCAGCCCCTTTTCCATACGCGCTTTGTAGCATTCCGCCGTCAGCATCTTGTTGACGGAGAAGCACGAGCCTATCTCGCGCAGGAAATCGATGTAGTTGAGGTCAAGCAGCCAGTCCGCGTTGTCCACGATGATTGCGCCGTCCTTTTCGGCGAAACGGATGAAGCGTGCCATCTGCTTTTTGAAGCAGTCGACATTGTGCTGAATGGTTTCGCGGGTCATCATACTTCTGAGGTCGGTACGCCCGGACGGGTCGCCTATCATAGCCGTGCCGCCGCCGATGAGAATGATGGGACGGTGTCCCGCTTCCTGCAAGCGCTTTGCGACAATCAGCTGCACAAAATGTCCGACGTGCAGGCTGTCCGCCGTGGGGTCAAAGCCCACGTAGAAGGTCATGGGCTCGCGCTCCAGCGCCTTGTAGAGGTCCTCCTCAAAGGTGACCTGCGCGATGAAGCCGCGCTCCTTGAGCATGTCCAGTACGTGCATAAATCATCGTTCCTTTCTTTGTGGGGCCCCAATGGAGCCGTCAGCCCAGATGGGCGGCGAAGAGCTCGCGCAGCTTGCCCATCTGGGCGCTGAGCTGAATGGCGCTGCGGACGGACAGGACAATGTCGGCGGCGTAGAGGACAAACAGTACCGCCGCCAGGGGCAGCGCCGCCCCCCGGGCGAAGAGCCAGTCCACCCCGGCCATCACCCGGGGGTGGACGGCGTAGCGCAGGGCCAGACAGGCGCAGCCGAAGAGCAGGGAGTTGACCAGGCACACCCGGCCGTTGACCTGCAGCTTATAGCGGGAGTAGTCCCACCAGCGCATGTGGAACAGCTTCTCCATGGCATAGCTGGTGACGTACTCCACGGCGGTGGTCAGCGCCATGCCCACAAGAAATGTCAGGGCGGGGGTGTCCCACCGGTCCCCCAGCGCCAGCAGCACCAGCAGGGCGCCATGGCCGTAGATGGGGCAGAGGGGGCCGTTGAGAAAGCCCCGCTTTTCGCACAGGTGCCGCTGTCCGATGGAGCAGTAGACCATCTCCCCGCACCAGCCCAGAAAGCTGTAGATCAGCAGCAGCAGAAACAGTTCTGCGGCGCGGGATAGAAAAGAAGCCATAGGGTACCTCCTAGTTTGATGGGTGCAACAGGCGGAAGGCGCCGGGGTGGGCCTGGGCGAGGTAGGCGCCCTCCCGGCGCTGGCAGGTCAGGAGCAGAATCTGCCGCTGGGCGGACAGTTCCACCAGGTAATCCAGGGCGGCGGACATCCGGTCGTCGTCGAAGCTGGTGAGGGCGTCGTCCAGCAGGATGGGCACCCCCTTTTCCGCCGGCAGCACCAGCTGGCAGATGGCCAGGCGCACGGCCAGGTACAGCTGATCCGCCGCCCCCTGGCTCAGCGCCGCCGCCTCCCGGGGGAGGGACTGACCGGACTCCTGGGCGGAGGGCAGCATCTCCCGGTTCAGCAAAACCTTATTATACCGCCCCCGGGTCAGTTTTGTAAAGATGCGGCCGGACATTTCTCCCAGCGCCGGGGAAAACCGGCTCTGAAGTTCTGTGTTGGCGGCGGTGAGGGCCTCCATGGCCAGGGCGATGGCGTCGTACTCCCCCTGGAGCAGGGCCAGCCGCTCCTCCGATTCCGCCAGCTGGGTGGCCAGTTCCCCCGGGTCCCCCAACCCCTGGAGCCGGCCCTGGGCAGTGTGGAGCCGGGCCTGCAGCTGTGCCCGCTCCTCCTCGGCGGCCCGCAGCTGGGCCTGGAGGCTGTCCCGGCTCTCCCGGGGGCGGTGTGCTGGGGGCGCGGTTAATGTACGTGGCTCTGAACCGGGAGATGTTTGCGGGAAAATCAATAATAGAGATTGCGGATATCAGAAATGGCGGAATGTCTATATACGGCGGTATTTTAGGCGGAATCGTTGGGGCACGTCTTTACTTCGTTATTTTCAGCTGGGACA
>USMP01000336.1 GCA_900555795.1 uncultured Eubacteriales bacterium | reverse complement strand
TCTCCCAGTCCCCCGCCGATACCGCCCGGAAGTTTGGCGTAAAGGCCGCCCGGCGCATGTCCCTGTGGGACATTTTCCGGTGCGTATGGCAATGCGACCTGCTGCTCTCCGGCGGTGGCAGCCTGCTTCAGGACGCCACCTCCCGGCGCAGCATCCTCTACTATCTCTTCATTCTGCGCCTGGCCCAGCTGCTGGGCAAAAAGACCTTCATTTACAGCCAGGGGATCGGCCCCATCTCCGACCCCCGGAACCGCCGTTCCACCGCCGCCGTACTCCGCCGGGCCAGCGGCATTGTAGTGCGGGACAGCAAAAGCCGGGATCTGCTGAGCGAAATCGGCGTACCGGAGGATCGGATCCACGTGACGGCGGACCCGGTGATCCGGGTGAAGAAAGCGGACACCGCCCTGGGCCTGGACATCCTCCGGCGGGAGGGCTGTCCCAGAAACCCGGAAAAACTTACCGTGGGCTGGGCCATCAAGGCCCGGCATCCCAGCCCGGCCTTTTTTCAGGAGATTGAAAAATCCATTCTCTGGCTGCGGGAGACCTATGGAGCGGACGCGGTGCTGATTCCCTTCTTCCACAGCGAGGATGTGACGGTGTGCGAAGCTGTGGCGGCGCGGATGGACGGCCAGGTGGGCTGCCTGCGGCAGAAGTATCTCTCTGAGGAGATGCTCTCCATCATCGGATGCATGGATGTGCTGGTGGGCATCCGCCTCCACTCCCTGATTTACGCCGCCGTGATGGAGGTGCCTATGATCGGCGTCTCCTACGACCCCAAGGTGGACTCCTTTTTGGCCTCTATCGGCCGTCCCACCCTCTGTGCCGTGGAGGACTTCACCTGCCAGGCCTTCCAGGCCGCCTTCCGGGACACACTGGCCCGGCGGGAGGAGATTCGGGAAACCACCGCCCTGCATGTGGCGGATCTGGTCAAAAAGCTGGACCGGAACGAGGAACTGATCCGGAGCATTATGGAGGAAAAAGGGAGGCGGTAGCATGGAGTTTCCCGACAGCGCGGCCCCGCGCCCCGCCCGCTGCGGCGCGGTGGACCTGTGCAAGGCCCTTTCCATCTGCGCGGTGGTGCTGATCCACTGCGGTGCCAACAGCCTGGCCTACCTACCCGTGGGCAGCGGCGGCTGGCTGGGAGCCGCGGTGTGGGGCTGTGCCGCCCGGTGGGCGGTGCCGGCCTTTCTCATGTGCAGCGGGGCACTGATGAATGATCCGGCCCGGGAGTTGTCCCTGAGGCGGCTGTTCACTCGGTATTTGCCCCGACTGGCCCTGTCCCTGGCGGTGTGGGCGGCCCTTTACGAGGCGCTGCACGTCTTTTTTGGCCCGGGCAGCGCCCCTCTGGGCGAGTTACTGGCCCGGGGGGCCAAAAACTGGCTTACCGGCGACACCTACTATCATCTCTACTATTTCTACCTGGTCATGGCCCTGTACCTGGCCCTGCCTCTCACCCGGCTCATTGTCCGGGGAGCCCGGCGGGCGGAGGCCGCCTATCTGACAGCCCTGTGGCTGGTCGCGGGGAGCCTCATCCCCTTTCTGCAGTACTTTTTCCCCTTCCTCCTGATGGGCCCCTCTCTGCTGCGCTTCATACTTCCCGGCGTCTTTTTCGCGCCGGGGCTTGGTCTGCTGGGGTGGTACCTGCGGCAGGCGGACATTTCCCGCCGGTGGGTACCGACGGCTCTCTTCGCCGCCGGTCTGATGGTCACATTGGGGGGAACCTGGCGGCGCAGCGCCGCCGCCGGCTGTCTGGACCAGGTCTATCTGGACGCCTTCAATCCCTTTCCTTTGCTGATGGCGGCGGGGATATTCCTGCTGGCCCGGCAGAGCACCCAGGGGCGGACACTGCCGCGGGGGGTGCGGCTCATGAGCCAGGGCTCCTTCTGCATATATCTGGTCCACCCCTTCTTTCTCTCCTTCACCGCCCCCCTTTTTGAGGGGCTCCACCCCCTGTGGGCCGCCCCTGTCCAGGCGGCGATGTCCATTGGACTGAGCCTGGCGGTATATCTGGTACTCAGGCGGGTTCCCTTTGTCAGCCGCTGGCTGATCTGAGGGCAAAAATGGTCTTGGGCACGGCCTCCGTCTCCGGAGCCGTGCCCAAGTTATTGATATGTAGAGCCAGCCGGAAAGCGTGGCCGTCCCAGACTGTCGGCATTATCCGCAGCGCCGCCGCGGCATCAGTCCTTCGTGTTCCCGGTTGGATTTGATATCTGTATCCTACCGGAAAATTTTGTCATGGATTTGAATGGAACGTAAACAAACTGTGAACCCGGCAGCAAACAGGAACCATCAGCAAGGGACCGGCCCCCGCCGCCT
>USMP01000335.1 GCA_900555795.1 uncultured Eubacteriales bacterium | reverse complement strand
CGGGGTGGTAGGAGGGGTTGGTCCGGCAGGGGGCGGCGAAGGAGACGTTCTCCGCCCGAAGATCCGCCAGGATGGCCTCCACGGCGCCCTTCATGACAAAGAAGTCCATATCCTCCCCATAGGCGCCCAAGGTGAGTTTCTTGTTCTCCACCGCCAGGCCGTCGTCTCCGCCGGGGAGATATACCTTTCCAATCTCATAGAGCCGGACGCTCTTGTTGCGGAAGTTGTAGTTCCTTGTCAAAATCTCCAGCATGGAGGGCAGGGTGGTGGTGCGCATAATGGAGGTATCCTCCCCCAGGGGGTTGAGGATCTTAAAACTCTGGCGCAGGGGGCTGTCCTTGCTCCAGCCGATTTTGTCGTAGTCGGTGGGGGAAATGAAGGAGTAGGTGATGATCTCACTGTATCCGCAGGTGCGGCACAGCTGCCCCAGGCGGCGCTCCAGCTGCTGGGCGGGGGTATAGCCGCCCCGGGTGGTCTCCCCCCGCTGGAGGGTGCAGGGGATGTTGTTGTACCCGTGGAACCGGGCCACCTCCTCGGCCAGGTCCGAGTAGTGCTTTACGTCGCCCCGCCAGGAGGGCACCGTGATGGTCTCCCCCTCCACACCGAAGGAGAGTCTGCGGAGAATTTCCTGCATCTCAGGCACGGATATGTCGGTGCCCAGAAGGGCGTTGATTTTATCGGGGCGCAGCTGCAGGACCGTGGGCTGGGGCACATAGTTCAAAATGTCAATGACACCGTCCACCACCTCGCCGGCGCCCAGCAGTTCCACCAGTTCGCAGGCCCGGTTCACAGCGGGCAGGGTGTTCATGGGGTCCAGGCCCTTCTCAAACTTGGCGCTGGCCTCGGTGCGCATACCGAGAGCCAGGGCGGTCTTGCGGATGCAGGTGCCGTCAAAGGTAGCGGACTCGAACACCACGTCGGCGGTGTCGGCCACAATCTCGCTGTTCTCACCGCCCATGATACCGGCAAGGCCCACGGCCCGGTGCTCGTCGGCAATGACCAGCATATTGCCTGTCAGCTTCCGGACACCGCCGTCCAGGGTTGTCAGTTCCTCCCCGTCCCGGGCCCGGCGGACAATGATCCTGCCGCCCTGGACATAGCGGTAGTCAAAGGCGTGCATGGGCTGGCCGTACTCCAGCATGACATAGTTGGTGATGTCCACGATGTTGTTGATGGGGCGCACGCCCATGCTCCGCAGCCGCTCCCGCATCCACTTGGGGGAGGGGCCGATCTTCACATTGCGGACCATCCGGGCGGTGTACCGGGGGCAGAGGTCAGGGTCCGGGGTCTCCACGTCCAGAAGTTCCGGGAGGCTCCCCTGAGCGCCGCCCTTTACCACCGGCTCATGGAGCCGCAGTTCCGCGCCAAAGGTGGCGGCGGCCTCCCGGGCCAAGCCGATAATGGAGAGGCAGTCGGGGCGGTTGGGGGTGATCTCAAACTCCACCACATGGTCGTCGGCGTTGATAAGGGGCTTGATGTCATCACCGGGCTTACAGCCGGTTAGTTCCGGGTCATCGGAGAGAATCCAGATACCATCCTCATAGGCGGCGGGGAAATCCCTCTGGTCCAGGCCCAGTTCCTTAAAGGAGCAGAGCATGCCGTTGGACACCTCGCCCCGAAGTTTGCCCTTCTCGATCTTTACGCCGCCGGGGAGGGTGGACTTGTGCTTGGCCACAGGGACCAGATCGTTTACCCGCACGTTCTGGGCGCCGGTAACAATCTGGATGGGCTCCCCCTCTCCCACATCCACCTGGCAGACCCACATGTGGTCACTGTTCTCGTGGCGCTTCATCTCCAAAACGCGGCCCACCACCACGCCGCTGATCTCCGCCCCCAGATCCTCCGTGGTTTCTACCTTGGAGCCGGAGAGGGTCATGGCCTCGTCAAACTCTTTATCGCCGGCCTGGACAGTGACGAACTCATCCAGCCATTTTCTGCTTAGATTCATGTATGATATCCTCCTATTGAATCAGGAACGCAAAATTCAGTAAAATCATTTTTCTGCGGCGTATACGCCGGAAAAAGTCCTCCCGGCGCACAAATGTGCGTTCGGAAGCGCGTGCGATGCAGTACTCTGCAGCGTATTTAAAATAGCTGCCATTTTTTGATCAAAACTGTTCCAGGAAGCGCATATCGTTTTCAAAGATCAGCCGCAGGTCGGCGATCTTGAACCGGCGCATGGCGGTGCGCTCCAGGCCCATGCCGAAGGCCCAGCCGGAGTAGACCTCCGGGTCGATGCCCGCCATTTTCAGCACCTTGGGGTGGACCATGCCGGCGCCCAGCACTTCGATCCAGCCCTCGCCCTTGCAGGTGGGGCAGCCCTTGCCGC
>USMP01000334.1 GCA_900555795.1 uncultured Eubacteriales bacterium | reverse complement strand
CAAAAGCGTGCCATCGCCCCAGCCCGGGGTTGGCACGGAAAGGAGGCGTCTGATTGGACGATTCCAAACAATTCCACCGCCGCTCCCGGCTTCTGCTGGCGCTGTTTGCGGCGTGCCTGCTGTGCTTTACCTTCCTGCTCTACGACGCCCAGGTAATCGACCAGGAGGAGTACCTCTCCCGCTCCACCACCCAGATCTCCCGCACGGAGACCGTGGAGGCCTCCCGGGGCATCCTCACGGACCGCAATGGCAAGGTGCTGGTGTCCAACCGGCAGGTGTACACCATTGATTTTGACCCGGCTCTGGTGCCGGAGAGCCAGACGGAGGGCGTAACCCAGGGCCAGGCCGTGGCCCTGGCCCTGCTGCGGCTGCTGCGGCTGTGTCAGGAGCACGGTGTGGACTGGACGGACAACCTGCCCATCACCACCTCCCCCCCCTTCGCCTACACCACCGGTCAGGCCGGGGATACCCAGCGCCTCCGGCTCCAGCGGTATCTGGCCAACCGGGGCTGGTCCGACTCCGAACTGACGGAGGCAAGCCCCTACCCCCGCATGTCCCAGGCCCTGCTGGAAGCGGAGGGATCCTCCACAGGCGCCCTCAGCGCCGCCAGGCTTCTGAGCCTGATGGCGGAGGACTTCGACCTGGGTGAGGGCCTCTCGGCGGAGGAGCAGCGGCTGGTGCTGGGGGTCCTCTATGAACTGGAACTGCGGCGCCTGGGCATTACCACCACCACCTACCTCTTCGCGGAGGATGTGTCCGTGGAACTGATCTCCATCCTCAACGACGGCGGCTTTGCCGGCGTCACCATCGGCAGCGAGTCCGTGCGCCAATACAACACCGCCTACGCCGCCCACATCCTGGGCCGGGTGGGCGCGATCTACAGCCAGGAGGAACTGGACGCCCTCAACGAGCCCTACACCGCCGCCAAGGCCCAGGCGGAAAAGGCCGGAGAGGCCCTGGACACCGCGTCCCTCTTCCGCTACCGGATTGACGATCTGGTGGGCAAGGAGGGGGCGGAGCAGGCCTTCGAGTCCTATCTGCGGGGGGTGGACGGCCAGCGGGTCATTACCACCAACGAAGCCGGCAAGATTACCGGCGAACTCTACGCCAAGGAGCCCCAGCCCGGCGGCACCGTGGCCCTTACCATCGACATCGACTTCCAGGCCTCTGTGGAGGACGCCCTGGCGGAGGCGGTGGAGGCCATGAACGCGGAGGATGGCCGGGAGACCCGGGGCGCCGCCGCCGCAGTGGTCAGCGTGGACAGTTCCGACGTGCTGGCCCTGGCCTCCTATCCCACCTATGATCCGGCCACCTACAGCCAGGACTTCAACCAGCTCAACGCCGACCCCTCCACCCCCTTTGTCAACCGGGCCATCAACGGCGTCTACGCCCCCGGCTCCACCTTTAAAATGGTGACAGCCACCGCCGCCCTGGAGACAGGGGTGATTACCCCCACCACCCGGATCTACGACGCCGGCCGCTACACCTACTGGAATGACTACCAGCCCGCCTGCTGGCTCTACCGCCAGAGCGGCGGCAGCCACGGGCGCATCAATGTGTCCGAGGCCATCTACCACAGCTGCAACTACTTTTTCTACGACGTGGGCCGCCAGGTGGGCATCAGCGTGCTCAATGAGTTTGCCTCCGCCTACGGCCTGGGCCAGCGGACGGGTATTGAACTGGCGGATTCCGCCGGCATTCTGGATGGGCCGGACTACCGGGCCCAGGCCGGCTCCCTCTGGGTGGGGGGCAGCGTGTTGGCCTGCGCCATCGGCCAGGGGGACAGCCTCTTTACCCCTCTCCAGCTGGCAAACTACATTGCCACCCTGGTCCGGGGCGGGGCGCGCTACAGCGCCCATCTGCTCCACTCCGTCCGCTCCTACGACGACAGCCAGGTGCTCTGCGACTATCAGCCGGAACTGGTGGACACGGTGGACATCTCCGACTCCACCCTGGCCGCCATCAAAAAGGGCATGGGGGATCTTGTCACCACCGGCAGCGTGTCCCGGTATTTTGCCGACTGCGTGGTCAGCGCAGGCGCCAAGACCGGCTCCGTCCAGACCGGCGAAACCGTGGCCAACGGCGTGTTTGTGTGCTTCGCCCCCTTTGACGACCCGGAGATCGCCGTGGCCATTGTCATCGAGCAGGGCGGCTCCGGAGCGGCCCTGGCCGCCACGGCGGTGAAAATCCTCAACGCCTACTTTGCCGACAGCGACATCGGCACCGCCATTGTGCCGGAGGGGAGCCTTCTGCCATAAAATGGAAACAGGGGGCCCCGGCAGCGGCCGCGGCCCCTTCCCCCCTTCCCATCCCAAGCCATCCCCCCGCCGC
>USMP01000333.1 GCA_900555795.1 uncultured Eubacteriales bacterium | reverse complement strand
GTCGGAGGAGGTGGCCGCCGCCGACGCGTGCAAAATTGAACACGATCTCAGCGAGGAAACCTTTCAGAAAATTTTGGAACACGCCCAGCGCAACATGCCTCCGGAGCCCTGAGACGCCGCAACGGCCTCCCCCATGGGGGAGGCCGTCTTTTTTGGCGGCTTCTTCCATAAAATATTTCTGATATCCAAAAAAATTGTTTGTTTTTCTGCAAACATGTGCTATGATAAAGCCAGACCCTTCCACGCCCTCTTCCGCCTGGATGGCCTGCCGCCGGCAGGCCCGGCTGTCTCTCTGGCGCTCCAGCACCTGGTGGCCATGATTGTGGGCTGCGTCACCCCGGCGATCATCATCGCCAACGCCGCCGGCCTGAACCAGGGGGACCGGGTGGTCCTGATCCAGGCCTCCCTGGTCATGTCCGCCGTGTCCACCCTGCTGCAGTTCTACCCCGTGGCCGGCCGCCTTGGCTCCGGACTGCCGGTCGTCATGGGGGTCAGTTTCGCCTACGTTCCCAGCATGCAGGCCGCCGCCGGCAGCGGCGGTGTAGCCGCCATTGCGGGGGCCATGGTGGTAGGCGGGGCGGTGGCGGGGCTGGCGGGCCTTTTCATCCGCTACATCCGGCCCCTGTTCCCACCGGTCATCACCGGCACCGTGGTCTTTACCATTGGCCTGTCCCTGTACCCCACCGCCATCAACTACATGGCGGGCGGCGCGGGCAACACCTATGAAGTGGTTGTCACGCCCAGGGCCTCACCCCCGCCCTGGTCTACGGCTCCTGGCAAAACTGGCTGGTGGCGGGACTGACCCTGGCGGCGGTCATGGCGCTGAACCACTTTACCAGGGGGTTCTGCCGCCTGGCGTCTATTCTGCTGGGTATGCTGTGGGGCTACGGGGCGGCGCTCCTCTTCGGCATGGTGGACTTCAGCCCCATCCGGGAGGCAGCCTGGGCGGCGGCTCCCCGGCTGCTGCCCTTCGGCATCTCCTTTGAACTGGCCCCCTGCGTGGCCATGGGCCTTCTCTTCGCCATCAACTCCATCTAGGCCATCGGCGCCCTCACCGCCACCACCGTGGGCCTCAGCGCCGCCCTGGGGGTGGGCGTGTCCCAGGCCTCCGCGGCCCTCTCCCAGTTTCCGGAGGCGGTGACGCTGATCTTCGGCAAATCTCCGGTGGTGGTGGCCACCCTTCTGGCGGTACTGCTGAATCTGGTCCTGCCCAGGGAGGAGTAGCCGCTCCGGCGGCCGGCCCCGGCTACAGCGCCGGCACGTCCCGAATCACCAGGCGGATGTCCAGCGCCATATCCGCCTGGCCGCCTTGGCGCCCCGTCTCCCGGAAGCCGAACTGGGCAAAATAGCCGGAGAGTTCCTCCGGGCAGCGCAGCGCCACCCGCTCCCGCCCCTGGCTTCTGGCGTACTGCACCGCTTGGCCCAGCAGCTGCACACCGAAGTGGCGGCCCCGGAGGGCGGGGGCCACTTCGTAGTCCGTAATCACCAGCTGCCGCCCCTCCAGCGCCATGGCCACCCGGCCGGCGTGGGCCTCTCCCAGCAGCGCCTCCTCCTCCCGGCTGGAATCCTGCTGCCGGCACGTGCGGAACCACAGGCCCGGCTCCGTGGCGGCGTCACTTTTGTGCCAGCTCTGGCGGTGGAAGGTGGACGCCTCCGGCGGCACATGGGACGCATCGTCCCGGAACACCACCCGGATCTGATCCCCCTCCACCTCCAGCAGGGACACGGCGGTGTTGTCTCCGTGTCCGGTCTGGCCGATCTCCGCCAGGCTCCGGCCCTCCAGGGTGCCCAGCAGCGTCCGCAGGGCAGCGCCGTGGCTGGTGGCGGCCACGGTGCCGCCGGGATGGGCCGCCGCCAGGAGGCGCACCGCCTCCAGCATCCGCTCCCGCACCCGGGCGAAGGACTCCGCCCCCGCCACCTGCCAGAGGTCCGGCCGCTTATTGAAGTCCACGTACATGGCCGGGTCCATCCGCTCAATTTCCCCCCAGCTGCGCTGCTCCCAGCAGCCAAGGCACACCTCCCGCAGCAGCGGCATGGGACGAAATGCCAGCCCTCTCGGCACATAGAGCGCGGAGGCGGTGGCGTGGGCACGCAGCAAATCGCTGCCATACACCGCGTCCAGCGCCACATTCTCAAACCGGCGGCGCAGGTAGGCCAGCTGGCGGTAGCCCCGGGGGGTGAGGGTGCTGTTGTACTGGCCGTGGGCCACCCGGAACAGGTTCCCCTCCGCCTCCCCGTGGCGAATCAAATAAATGTGTGTCATAGGCCCTCCCCGTTCATTTTGCTTTATTTTTGCTATGCAAAAGCATAGCAAAAGGGCCATGTGCCGCTGAAAGCG
>USMP01000332.1 GCA_900555795.1 uncultured Eubacteriales bacterium | reverse complement strand
CCCGGATAGTCGCTGACCAGGGTGTAGGCCACGCCGTGGCGCTTGGCCCGGCCGGTGCGTCCGATGCGGTGGACATAGTACTCGTTTTCGTCGGGCACGTCGTAGTTGAACACGGCGTCCACATCGTCCACATCGATGCCCCGGGCGGCCACGTCCGTGGCCACGAACACCCGCAGCTGGCCGGACCGGAACCGGCCCATGACCTTCTCCCGCTTTTCCTGGGGGATATCCCCGTGGATGCACTGGGCGTCCACCCCCCGCATCTGCAGCAGCTTGGCCACCCGTTCCGTGTTGCCCTTGGTGTTGCAGAACACCATCACCCGGTCAAACCCCTCCTGGTTCAGGATCTTCTCCACCGCGTCCACCTTCTCACCCATGGACACGTCCAGCCGGTACTGGCGAATATCGGGCTTGTTCTCCTCGTCGGCCCGGACGGTAATCTCCACCGCGTCCCGCTGATAGACCCAGGCGATGTCCATCACCTCCCGGCTGATGGTGGCGGAGAAAAGGCCCAGGTTTTTCCGGTTTTTCATCTGATCCAAAATTTTGGTCACGTCGTGGATAAAGCCCATGTCCAGCATCCGGTCCGCCTCGTCCAGAACAACGGTCTGTACCTGGTCAATGCGGACGGTCCGCCGCTTCATATGGTCCCCCAGCCGGCCGGGGGTGGCCACCACGATCTGGGGCCTCTTTTTCAGCGCGTCGATCTGCTTGCCGATGGGCTGGCCGCCATAGAGACAGACCATGCGGATGCCGGGCTTGAACTGGGCCAGTTCCCGCATCTCTCCGGTAATCTGAAGGGCCAGTTCCCGGGTAGGGGCCAGGATGGCCGCCTGTACGCTCTCATTGGTCTCGTCAATATGCTCAATGATAGGGATACCAAAGGCAAAGGTCTTTCCGGTGCCGGTGGGCGCCTTGGCGGTCACGTCCTGCCAGGCCAGCATGGGGGGGATGCACCCCGCCTGAATGGGGGTGGAGCTCACGAACCCCTTTTTCTCCAGCGCGCGCATGATCTCCTGGGACAAGCCCAGGGTGTCAAAGCGCACGCCCTGTGTGATTTCCATAGTTTTGTTCCTCGTATCTCTTGTTTTTTAACGGGAAATCAGGTGTATGATTCCCAATTTGCCTACCATAACAGATTAAAGTATAGCATAAAACCAGCCGCTGTGCAAGACCCCCCGTCCCCGGGAACCCCTGCGGCCCCCCAGACCGCGGAAAAGAGAAAGAAGCCGCCTCCGAGGAGACGGCTTCTTTCTTGATGGAGAAGATTGAGGAAAAACGATACAACGGTCTAGGATCTCTCCTAAACTGGCTATAGTGTACCATTTATGCGCACTTTTTGTCAATGTGGATATTACCGAATTTTTCGTCCCGCAAAAAACAACCGTCGTGAAAATTGTCAATTACCTGGAAAACAGAAGAAAATCGTGGACAAATGGAACTTTTTTCGGCCGTCACAGGTGGACGCTCCTACCGACGCCTCCGGCGGAACCTCACCGTCAGCAGCCCGGCGGTCAGCAGCGTCACAGCGCCCACCAGCAGATAGGGCAGGTAGGCGGAGGCGGGCAGGCGGGGCGTCCGGGGCGGCGTCAGGCCCGCCTCCGGCACTTCGCGCAGGGGGAAATTCTCCCCATCCGGCTCGTCTATGCAGAACCAGCCGTCCACGTGGCCGTACAGATAGCCCACATACGCCCAGGTCAGTCCATTTTCATCCGCAAAGATGGCCTGAATATAGCTCTCCTCATCCGCCGTGCCGGTGAGATGGGAGAGGATCCCCTCCCCGTCCGCCAGATCCAGCCGCCGCTTCACCTCCGCCGCGCCGGGGTACTCGTAGAAGTTCACCGCTGCCGCGTCCCCGGCATAGGCGGCAAACTGGCCGTCATAGGGCTGGATATCCCCGGCGTACTCCTCGGAGAAGGATATGCCGTCGTAGATCAGCCGCAGGTCCGCCAGAGGCGCCCATCCCACTGTACCCTCTGTGCTCTCTCCCCGGACGGAGACGCAGCCCCAGTCCTGGTACACCCAGTACACCCACAGTTGGTGGCCGTTCTCATACTGGCCCGCCACAAGGGCGCCCTCAGGGGCGTCGTAGAGGGTGACGAAGCCCTCCGCCCCGTTGGCGTAAAAGCCCCGGCCCAGGTAGGTGCACTCCTGGGAGTGGGCGTCGTAGAACCGGTTCCCGTAGGGCTCCCACAGCACGTCCGCCCGGGCGGGGGCCGCCAGGGCCGCCAGGACGGCCAGGGTCAAAAACAGCGCGGACAGCTTTTTCACCATGTCTCCCTCACTTTCTCTTCCGATACCGGAAAATCAGGATTACGGTCACAGCCGCCACCCCGATCACCAGCAGCCACG
>USMP01000331.1 GCA_900555795.1 uncultured Eubacteriales bacterium | reverse complement strand
GCAAAGTCGCTCTCCAGGTAGTTCCAGAGATAATCGTCCAGTTTGGACGCGGTGAGGGCATTCTGGATGCCGCTGCCCTGCAGGGCATAGTAGTTTTCCTCCCCGATGGCCAGCAGAAGGAGCAGCCCGTTGTCGGCGTCCGCGTCCCCGATGCCCCAGTCGTTGAAGATCTCATAGGCGTAATCGTCGATCTCCATGCCGTCCAGGAAGTCCACCGTGGCCAGGTAGAGGCGCACGTCCGTTTCATCCTTCACCTCTTCCGCCAGCTGCGCCCAGTCCGAAAGGGTCTGGGCGGAGAGGAGCAGGGCGGCGTCGGTGGCGTAGTCCAGAGCGCTGGCGCTGTCGTCCAGAATGAGGATCTTGGGCTGTTTCAGAATCGCCCGGGCGATGCACAGCCGCTGCTTCTGCCCGCCGGACACGTTTACGCCCCCCTGTCCCAGATCGGTGTCCAGGCCCTGGGGCATGCGCTGAATGAACTCCGTGGCGCAGGCGGCGTCACAGGCGGCCATCAGCGTCTGGTCGTCGGCATTCTCGTTGCCCCAGCGCAGGTTTTCCCGGATGGTGCCGGAGAAGAGGGTGTTCTTCTGCAGGACCATGGCCACCGCCTGACGCAGGTGCTCTGTGGTGTAGTCCGCCACCGGGCGCCCCCCCACCCGGACAGTGCCCCGCTGAGCCTCGTAGAGACGGGGAATCAGCTGCACCAGGGTGGATTTGGCGGAGCCGGTGCCGCCGATGATGCCCACGGTCATGCCGCTTTCGATGTGCAGGTTGATGTCCTCCAGGTTCCAGGCCTCGGCGCCGTCGTTGTACTGAAACCACACGTGGTTAAAGTCCACAGAGCCGTCAGCAACCTGGGCCTGGCTCTCGGCGCGGCTGTCATCGATGTCGGGTACCTCGTCCAGCACCTGGATGATCCGCTTGCCGCAGGCCACGGACCGTGTCACCATCATCATAATCATGGATACCATCATGAGGCTCATGAGCACCTGGGTGATATAGGTGAAGAAGGTGGACAGCAGCCCGACCTCCAGTTCCCCGCTCTGTACCAGGGGCGCTCCGAACCACATGACGGCAATGATGGTGCCGTAGGTGATGAGCATCATGGTGGGCATGCCGATGATGACAAAGCCGAAGGCCCGCTCAGAGATGTTCCGCAGGGCGTCGTTGCGCTTTTTAAACTTCTCCTTCTCGTAGTCCTCCCGGACAAAGGACTTCACCACCCGGATGGCGGAGAGGTTCTCCTGGACGACCAGGTTTACCCCGTCGGTGCGCTCCTGGAGGACACTGAAAAGGGGACTGATGCGCGTGATGATGAGCACGCCCAGGAGCAGCAGCAGGGGAAGCGCCACCAGGAACACCCGGCTCAGCCTCAGGCTGATGGAGATCGCCAGTACCAGGGCGGACACCAGCATGACCGGGGCCCGCACCAGAAGGCGCATGCTCATCATCAGGGTCTGCTGCATGGTGGTGCAGTCATTGGTGAGCCGTGTCACCAGGGAGGCGGTGGAAAATTTCTCAATATTGCGGAAGGAAAAATCCTGGATGTGGTCGTACTGGGCCTGGCGCAGATTGGCGCCGAAGCCCTGGCCGGCCCGGGCTGAGAGGAAGGCCGCCGACACGCCCAGGGCCATGGACACCAGGGCCATAACCACCATCAGCGCACCGTTTCGCAGAATATAGCCGGTGTCGCCGGCGGGAATGCCGGTGTCGACGATGTTTGCCATCACCAGGGGCAGCAGCAGTTCGAATACCGCCTCGCTGGCTGAGCACAATATGCCCAGCGCGATCCATTTGCGGTATCCCCTGGTGTATGGCCAGAGTTTTTTGATCATGGATGATTTACCTCGTTTTCCAAAGTGGTGATCATGCGGGAGAGAAGCGCCTGCATCTGTTCCTGCTCCACCGGCGCCAGAATCAGCGCCAGCTGTTGTTCCGACTCCCTGACGGTGGCCCGAAAGGTTTCCACCATTCTTCGGCCCTGATCAGTCAGGGCAATCAGCCGGCAGCGTCCATCCTCGGGACTGGCGCGGCGGGTGATGTAGCCCTTCTCCTCCAGCCGGGTGACGATGCCGTTGACCGTGGGGGCCTTCAAACGCAGCTGCCGCTCCAGATTCCGCTGGTTAATCTCCCGGCGGCTGCCCTCCTGGGACAGATACAGCAGCGCGTGGGATTGGGCGGGGGTAATGTCGTAGCCCCGGCGGCGCAGCTGCACATCCAGGTACATCTTGCACAGATGGCCGCAATAGCTGATGGCGCGGCCAAGGGCCAATGCCTCAGACACAGATTCACCTCCTGTTCTGCCTGAAGAAATATTTAGCGTACTAACTATACACGGTTTCCCCGGGACCGTCAAGAGGAATCT
>USMP01000330.1 GCA_900555795.1 uncultured Eubacteriales bacterium | reverse complement strand
GATTTTGCCCGACGCATATGCCGCGAACAGCAATGCGATTACTCCTATGCCTCCTGCAATGGTTAAGATATTCATCTTATGTGCGCCTCCTTGATATTTTTGTACATAAAGACTGCGCACCGGCCTGTCCGCCGGTGCACAGAGACTGTTCTTTATTATGCGCCGAACATATTCCGATCCTGCTTAAGGCATTCGGCGGCTCCGTAATGTCTTTGCCGGCCCCTCATAAATCTCATGGAGCTGATTCAAAAGAGAAGCGCGCCGCCCGCGCCCTGCCGCAAAGATTCCCGCGTACCCCGCCTAGAGGGGAATATTCCCATGCTTGCGCGCGGGGCGTTCTTTTTTTCTGCCCCAGAACATACGCAGCGTCTGAATGATCTTGATTCTCGATTCAGCCGGCTCGATAACGTCCTCGAATTTTCCAAGCTCGGCGGAACGGTAGGGATTTAAAAATTCCGTTTCGTACGCCTGTTTGTACATCTCCCTGGCCGCGGCCGGATCGGCGGCCTGCTCTATCTGGCCTACTCCATTCAGACCTATGGCCTTGCTCTGACCACGCCGTCGAAAAACGCTTTTCTCACGGCGGTGTACTGTGTGCTGGTCCCTTTCCTCTATTGGTGCTTTGCCAAGGTGAAGCCGGACGTCTACAATGTGCTGGCGGCGGTGCTGTGTGTGGCCGGGGTGGGGCTGGTGTCCCTGAACGGGGATCTGACGGTGACAGCCGGAGACGGGCTGACGCTGCTGTGCGCCGTGTTTTATGCGGGCCACATTGTGGCAGTGGCCAAGGTGTCCCCCGGGAAGGACATCTATCTGCTCACAGTGTTCCAGTTCGCCTTCGCGGCACTTTACGCCTGGATAGGCGGCATGCTGAGTGAGGAATTTCCCGGCACGGCCCTGTCGGACCCGGCGCTGCTGCTACCTCTGGCGTATCTGGGGGTGATGGCCACCACCGTGGCCCTGCTGTTTCAGAACGTGGGGCAGTTCTACTCCGATCCCGCCTCCGCCTCGGTGATCCTGTCTCTGGAGTCTGTGTTCGGGGTGCTGTGTTCTGTGCTCTTCGCCGGGGATGAGGTCAGCAGAAGGATGCTGGTGGGCTTTGGACTGATCTTTGTGGCTGTGATATGCAGCGAGACAAAGTTCAGCTTTCTCAGAGTGGAGCGCAGATCTTTAAAAAATCCTTAAGAGGCCGTTTTTTTACAAAAAATTGATGAAATGGGACAAGATCCCTGCTATACTGTACATACTACAAATGAACGCCATTGATGAGGAAGCCCGGAAAAGCGAAGCAGGGCTCTTTTGCCGGAGACGGAGTTTGGCAAATGCCCTGCGGGCTCTGTACGATTTGGCGGCGCGCCCCGATGGCGCGGCTGAGAGGAGAAAAGCTATGGCTCAGCGCGATCTGCACGTATGTCTGCTCAACGATTCCTTCCCGCCGGCCATTGACGGCGTGGCCAACGCGGTGGTGAACTATGCCCGCATCATTGACCGGCAGCTGGGCAAAGTAGTGGTGGCAGTGCCGGACTATCCGGATGTGACGGACGACTACCCCTTTCCCGTGGTGCGCTATCCCAGCGTGGATACCACCAAGATTGTCGGCTACCGGGCGGGATATCCCTTCAGCGCCAAGACGCTGGGGGCGCTGGTGGACGCGGGGCCGGATATTATCCACTCCCACTGTCCCGCCATGTCCACCGCCATGGCCCGCACCCTGCGGGAACAGATCGACGTGCCGGTGGTGTTCACCTACCATACAAAATTTGATATCGATATCCGCCGGGCTATCAGCAGCCACCTGCTGCAGAGGACCGCTATCCGCCTGCTGGTGGATAATATCGCCGCCTGTGACGAGGTGTGGGTGGTGAGCCGGGGGGCGGGGGAGAACCTGCGGAGCCTGGGCTACCAGGGGGATTACATTGTGATGGAGAACGGGGTGGACTTCCCCCGGGGCCGGGTGGAGGACAGCAGGCCCCGGGCCCTGCGCCGCCAGCTGGGCATTGAGTCGGAGGTGCCTGTGTACCTGTTTGTGGGACGCATGATGTGGTACAAGGGAATCCGCATCATTCTGGACGCCCTGGCCGGGCTGAAGGCCCGGGGACGGGATTTCCGCATGGTGCTGGTAGGGGACGGCATGGAGCGGGAGGAGATGGAGCAGTACACCCGCCAGCTGGGCCTGGAGGACAGATGCCTCTTTACCGGCGCCGTGCGGGACAGGGAGAAGCTGCGGGACTATTTCTGCATGGCGGACCTCTTCCTGTTTCCCTCCACCTTTGATACCAACGGCATCGTGGTGCGGGAGGCGGCGGCCTGCGGCCTGGCCAGTGTGCTCATCCGGGGCTCCTGCGCCGCTGAGGATGTGGAGGACGGGGAGAATGCCC
>USMP01000329.1 GCA_900555795.1 uncultured Eubacteriales bacterium | reverse complement strand
GCGCCCGGATTTTAAGGCCGTGCCGCTTTCAGCGGCACATGGCCCTTTTGCTATGTTTTTGCATAGCAAAAAATTGAGTTACACATCCAATTCCTTGGTGTGTAACTCAATAATAGTGGCTACCGGGGGACGTGAATGCCGGGAATTTCCTTGCCTTTGGGGCAAAAATTTGATACACTATTCCCATGTACGCGATCATTCCAAAGCGGAGGAACCTATGGCAACTGAGAAGAAACAGAACTACGGCAACGACTCCATCAGCGCGCTGAAGGGGGCGGACCGGGTGCGCAAGCGCCCCGGGGTGATCTTCGGCTCCGACGGGCTGGAGGGCTGTGAGCACGCCGTATTTGAAATTTTGTCCAACTCCATTGACGAGGCCCGGGAGGGGTATGGCCGGCTCATCACCGTCACCCGCTACCTGGACCACAGCGTGGAGGTGGAGGATCAGGGCCGGGGCTGCCCGGTGGACTGGAACGAGAAGGAACGCCGGTTCAACTGGGAACTGGTGTACTGTGAGTTGTACGCCGGAGGCAAGTATGGGAACAACGAGGGGGAGAACTACGAGTTCTCCTTAGGCCTCAACGGCCTGGGCGCCTGCGCCACCCAGTACGCCTCCGCCTATATGGACGTCACCGTCTGGCGGGACGGCTTTGAGCACCAGCTGCACTTCAAGCAGGGAAAGGCCCAGGGCAAAAAGGGCCAGGAACTGACGAAAACGCCCCTGACGAAAAAGCGGACAGGCACCCGCACCCGCTGGCTGCCCGACCTGGATGTGTTCACCGACATCGATATCCAGGCGGTGGTCAATGCCGGCATCACCTTCCGCTTCCGCAACGAGACGGTCCCCGGCAGGTTTGAGACCACGGAATTTCTCTACGAAAACGGCATCGTGGACTATGTGCGGGAACTGGCGGGGGAGGGCCCCCTGACGGACCCCGTGTTCTGGGAGACGGAGCGCCGGGGCCGGGACCGGGCCGACAAGGACGACTACAAGGTAAAACTCAGCGTGGCCTGCTGCTTCTCCAACAAGGTGGCGGTGATTGAGCACTACCACAACTCCAGCTGGCTGGAGCACGGCGGCAGCCCGGAGAAGGCCACCAAATCCGCCTTTGTCAGCGCCATCGACGCCTGGCTCCGCCAGAATAACAAGTATCAGAAGAACGAGTCCAGGATCACCTGGGCGGACATTGAGGATTGCCTGGTGCTGGTGAGCAACAACTTTTCCACCCAGACCAGCTATGAAAACCAGACGAAGAAGGCGATCAACAACCGGTTTGTGCAGGAGGCCATGACGGAACTGCTGAAAACCCGGCTGGAGATCTACTTCATTGAGAACCCCAACGACGCCCTGCGCATTGCGGAGCAGGTGCTCATCAACAAGCGCAGCCGGGAGACGGCGGAGAAGGCCCGGCTGAATATCAAGAAAAAGCTGTCCGGCTCCATCGACATTGCTAACCGGGTGCAGAAGTTTGTGGACTGCCGGACCCGGGACACGGGCCGCCGGGAGATCTACATTGTGGAGGGCGACTCGGCCCTGGGCAGCGTGAAGCTGAGCCGGGACGCGGAATTCCAGGGCATTATGCCCGTCCGGGGCAAGATTCTCAACTGCCTGAAGGCGGACTATGCCCGGATTTTCAAAAGCGAGGTTATCACCGACCTGATGAAGGTCCTGGGCTGCGGCGTGGAGGTCCAGAACAAGCACGTGAAGGACCTCAGTTCCTTTGATTTGAACAACCTCCGCTGGAGCAAGGTGGTCATCTGCACCGACGCCGACGTGGACGGCTTTCAGATCCGCACCCTGATCCTCACCATGCTCTACCGCCTCTGCCCCACCCTGATTGAGAAGGGGTACGTGTATATCGCCGAGTCCCCCCTCTTTGAGATCACCTGCGGGGAAAAGACCTGGTTCGCCTACTCGGAGAAGGAGAAAGGGGATATTGTCAAGAAGTTGGAGGGGAAGAAGTACAAGATTGACCGCAGCAAGGGCCTGGGTGAGAACGACCCGGAGATGATGTGGCTGACCACCATGAATCCGGCCACACGGCGGCTCATCAAGGTCATGCCCGAGGACGCGGAGGCGACCGCGCAGGTATTCGATCTGCTCCTCGGCGACAATCTGCAGGGCCGCAAGGACCATATCGCCGAGAACGGCTACAAGTATCTGGAACTGGCGGACATTTCGTAGGAGGGCGGAAAACGGGGCAAAGCCCTTGCAAAAGAGCGGCGTTTATGGTACGCTGAAGGAACAGGATACCCAATGGACCCACACAGGGAAGGAGAATGGAAAAATGAAAAAACTGATCGCTCTTCTGCTGGCGCTGGCGTTGGCGCTGGCGCTGGCCGTCCCCGCAAGCGCGGCGGGCGAGGATATTGGCATCATCGGC
>USMP01000328.1 GCA_900555795.1 uncultured Eubacteriales bacterium | reverse complement strand
TGGACTCGCAGCCGGGGGTGGCGATGACCTCGCCGGCGATCTGCTCCAGCCACTGCTCGTCCGTATTTTTGCTGTCCTTTACCTGATCCATCACACACACAGTGTCACCGCTGTCGGAGTAGATGGGTTCAAACAGGCTCACCGGGTCCACAATGGCATCCATGGCAAATACCACTTCCTCCCGGGGAATATCCAGTTCCTTGGCCAGCTGCTCCACAGTGGGTTCCCGCTGGGTCTGCGCCATCAGCCGTTCCCGGGCCTGCATGACCCGGTAGGCGGTATCCCGCATGCTGCGGCTGACCCGAATGGCGCTGTTGTCACGAAGGTAGCGGCGGATCTCCCCCACAATCATCGGAACACCGTAGGTGGAGAACCGCACAGGCTGGGTAATGTCAAAATTGTCAATGGCTTTTATCAGGCCCACACATCCCACCTGAAAGAGGTCGTCGGCGTTTTCCCCCCGACCTGTAAACTTTTGGATGACTGACAGCACCAGGCGCAGATTTCCACTGATCAGTTCCTCCCGGGCCTTCCGGTCCCCCTCCTTGGTCCGGCGCAGCAGTTCCATGGTCTCCTCGTTGCGCAGTACTTTCAATTTTGAAGTATTTACCCCGCAAATTTCCACCTTACCCTGCACAGCCTCGCCCCCTGTCCAAACTTACCATGTGCATTTTTCCCGGGCCTTGGGAGAATATACGGGTGGAAAAGGGAAGCTTTTGTCACCTGGGGCAAGCCCGTGGGCAGCAGTCTCGCCGCTACCCCGGCCAAGCCGGGCCGCGGCCAGGCATGGGCCGCCCACACGGGCCGCAAATCCAAGGGCTGCGGAGGGGAAAGCCAAGGGGGCCCGAGCAGCGGCCCCCGCAGGAGAGGCTCTTTTCAAATCGTTTCAAAAAAGCAAAGCGCCCGGGAGTTTTGCACTCCCGGACGCTTTGCACATATGATTCACCAGAGGTATCACCGCACTTTAAAAGCCGACCGGGCGCCCATGGCAACAGGGCAGCCCCGGGGCAGGCGGCAGTCAGCCGCCGTACAGTATGGTCAGAATCTTTGTATACATCTCCTCGGCACTGGCGCGAAAGCGCTTCTGCAGATCCAGCGCCATATCCTCCCGCGTGACCAACAGATCCAGTTTCATCAGGTGGTCCAGTTCGTCGCTGAGGGACAGTGTCACCGTGTAGCCGCCTTTTTCCCGCTTTTCCACCTGGGCTCCTACCAGCGCTTTCCGCTTCAGCTGTTCATTATAGCCCACCAGGTTTTGTTCCACCTGCATGCGCACGGAGTAGGGCAGGCTGCTCTCACAGATCGCGCTGTTGCGCCGGCCCTTTTCAGTAATGGCGTACAGTCCCCCGTCGTCCAGCGTCAGGTGTTCCGTGCGCACCAGATCCGCCAGGCACTCGGCAAATGTAAAATAGTCCACCCCGCCGTCACACATACTCAGGTCCTGCAGCACCTCAAAGGGGACCGGTCCGATAACCCGGGCAGCAATATATAAAATCAGAAATTTAATTTCCAGCTTGTCGCTGATAAAGCCGAATTCGGACATGGGGCACCTCCTCAAACGCATTTCTGTTACTTGTAATTATACCTGCCCGGCGCCAATTTGTATAGTCCGAATTTTCACCAACCCGGCGCCGCTGCATACAATGAGACTGAAGGCAGAAGCCTTCTCATCGTTACAACAGTTACTTAATTAGGAGGTCCATTATGCCTGAACGCATCGTACCCGGCCCTGTGTCCAATCTGCGGGACAACTGTGAGGCCGTTTGCATCCATACCAAGAAGATATATGATTCCTGCCGGGATAAAGACTGCATCGAGGATCTGCGGTTTTACCCCACTCTGGCAGGGCAGGATGTGCTTAACCGGGCGCAGACGGTGAAGGGCGGCAGGGCGGAGTTGCTTTACACCTACATCGATGTGGAGCCGGTGGTATTCAACCGCGGCTTCTACACGGTGGATATGCGCTATTTTTACCGCGTTACGCTGAGCGCCTATTGCTCCTGCCCCCGCCCTGTAGAGGTAGAGGGCCTGTGTGTCTTTGACAAGCGGGTCATTCTCTTCGGCAGCGAGGGCAACGCAAAGATCTTCTCCTCCCGGGTCCGTCTGGACAGTCTGGATCGCCAGCTGATCGAACAGAGCAATATGCCCATTGCTGTGGTAGAGGCGGTTGATCCCATCGTACTGGACGCCAAGCTGGTGGAATGCTGCGAGAGCCGCTGCTGCGACTGCGACATCTGTGAAATTCCCAGCTGCGTATGCCAGTGCTTCAGCTGTGACCTGACCATGGGCGACGACTGTCGCCGGGCATTTGTCACCCTGGGCCAATTCTCGATCGTCCGCCTGGAGCGGGATAGCCAGCTGCTTATGCCGGTATTCGACTACTGCATGC
>USMP01000327.1 GCA_900555795.1 uncultured Eubacteriales bacterium | reverse complement strand
GCCCATTAACTATGCCACCAACGAGGCCAATCCCACGGTGGGTCTGTCCATGATCGCCTCCATGATCGACAAGATCCGCGCCGAGGAGGACAATGTGATCCTGGTGGACGGCGGCGACACCGTCCAGGGCACTGCCATGACCTACTACTTCTCCTACTTCCAGCCGGAGATGGAGGACCCCATGATGAAGGCCCTGCGCCTCATGGACTACGATTTCTGGACCCTGGGCAACCATGAGTTTAACAACGACCTGCCCATTCTCAAGCGCCAGATCGAGTACGTCTCCTCCCCTGACAACGGAGAGGAGCACTCCGTGGCCGTCTCCGCCGCCAACCTGGTGGCCGAGGGCACCGAGTGGGACAGCTGGAGAGGCGTCCCCTACGTGGTCAAGGAGTTTGAAACTGAGAGCGGCACCGTGAAGGTGGGCCTCATCGGCCTTGTGACGCCCAACATCCCCACCTGGGAGGTGGAGAGCCACTACGAGGGCATCGAATTCCGCAACTTTGTCCCCACCATCGAGCACTTTGTGCCCATTATGCGTGAGCAGGAGGGCTGCGACATCGTAGTAGCCGTGTGCCACGCCGGCGTGGAGGATGAGACCAGCACCGACGGCAGCGCCCCCGCTGAGTACGAAAACCAGGTGCGCGCCATGATCAACCTGACCACCGGTATTGACGCCGTTGTCAGCGGCCACTTCCACAGCACGGACTACCGGGAGGATCTGCTCAACGCCGACGGCAAGCCGGTGCCCGTCATCAGCGGCGGCGGCGGCGAGGGCCTGGCCTATATGAAGCTGCTCTACAACCCCGCCACCAAGGCTGTCACCCCCGCCACTGAGGAGAACGGCTACCGCTTCCTGAAGGACCAGGAGGGCCTTGCCGAGAGCCAGACGGTTGCCAAGGCCCTGGCCCCCTACAATGAGATGCTCCAGGAGTACCTGGATCAGCCTCTGGGCGTGGCCACCGGCGATTTCAGCAACGAGAATATCTCCCTGGAGCCCACCGCCATCATGGATCTGCTAAACAAGGCGCAGCTGTCCGCCGTGCCCGCCCAGCTGTCCATCTGCGCCCCCCTCACCACCGGCGGCGATGTGCGGGCCCTGATTCCCCAGGGCGGCGCCACCATGCGCCTGCTCTATCAGCTGTATGTGTTTGAAAACTGGCTGTACCGGGTGAACATGACCGGCGAGCAGCTGCGCCTGTGGCTGGAGCACGCCACCACGAAGTATACCAACTCCTGGGATCCCGACTACTTCGGCGGCGGCTACTACACCGACGAGATCTATGGCCTGGACTATGAGATCCACTACTATGCCCCCGAGGGCAGCCGCGTGCAGAACATGACCTACCAGGGCCAGCCGGTTCAGCCGGACCAGACCTTCTCCGTGGTCATGAACAACTACCGCTTCACCGGCGGCGCCGGCTTCATGCAGGCCGCCGGCCTGACCCCCGAAGATTACAGCCTGACTGACTTCTACACGCTGGACGAGATGGGCAACGAGAACGGCCAGGTCCGCAACATTGTGGCCCAGTACATCCGCGACCAGAAGGAAATCACCCCCACCGTTGAGAGCACCTGGCAGTTCTTCCGCACCGCGGAGGAGGCCACCGCCGCCGGAGCCACCGTGGTAGGCTCTGAGACCACTGAGCCCGCCGGCAACGTGGTCCTGGGCGAGACCGCCGGCACCGCCGCCACCGCTACCGCGGACGGCACCGTCTACTACCGTCTGCGGGATCTGGCCACCGTGCTGAAGGGCACTGAGGCCGCCTTCAACGTGGAGTGGGATCACAAAGTAATCGTCACCAAGGGCGGCGTCTACACCGCCGAGGCCCTGGCTGAGGCCGCTTCCGCCTCCGCCGTCTCCTCCGCCATTACCGTGGCCGTGGACGGCGCCGATATGGAACTGACCGTGGTTACAGTGAACGGCTACAACTACGTATCCGCCGAGGGCCTGGCTGCCCTGCTGGGCGTCACCGCCAGCGAGGCTGACGGTGTGCTGACCATCAGCGCGGCGGCGTAAAGCGCCCCCGGTTATCCCCAGCCCCATCATCCGACCGCCCCCGGTACAGAAGCTGAACTGCTTCCCGTCAAGAAGGCAGCGGAATAATTAAAAGAAAGTTCACAGCGCTGCGGCGCTGTGGCAACCGCAAATTCCGGTTGGCTGCTAAGGCATCCGACCGGAATTTGCGGTTTTTAGGCCGCTAAATAGAGCGTGTGCTTCTCCATGGGCGTGAGGATGCCAAGGTTGCGCTGTATACGATGGTTGTTGTAGTAACGGATGTAATTCTCAATCATATCGACCAGCTCTTTCTTGCTGGTAAAGCGTTTCCCGTAGTCATACTGATTTCAAATAAAATGCTTTTATTTGAAATCCCGCGCGCTATGCGCGC
>USMP01000326.1 GCA_900555795.1 uncultured Eubacteriales bacterium | reverse complement strand
ACCGATCTCTATGAGCCTGAACCGACGCCTGCTCGTCCTGGCCCTGGCCGGGACCCTCAGTCTGGGCCTGCTGTCCGCCTGCGGCGGCGGGAATACGCCCGCACCCGAGACCACGCCTTCCGCAATACCGTCTCCCCAGGCCACCGCTGCTCCCACCGCTTCCCCCGACCTGCCGGAGGAGTCCCCGGAGGAACCCCCGATCCCGGAGGAGACCGGTGCTCCGGAGCTTCCTCCGCCTTCCGACGCGCCCGCCGCCACCGCAAAGCCGCAAGCCACCCCCGTTCCCACGCAAAAGCCGGGGGGCGCCGTCACGCCCGCTCCCACGCCGGAGAGCACGCCGTCCGCCTCCCCCGTCGCGTCCACCTGGAACGACATCGCCAAGCTGGATCTGCCCTCCCTGATGGATGTGGACGCCGACACCCTCTCCGCTCTCTACGGGATCGACGCGGCCGATTTGGAGGAATACATCTGCAAGATGCCCATGATGAGCGTTCAGGCCACTGAATTTTTTATTGCCAAGGTGAAGGACGGCAAGCTGGATGCGGTAAAATCCGCGCTGGAGCAGCGCCAGAAGGATCTGGAGGAGCAGTGGTCCCAGTATCTGCCCGCCCAGCTGGAGCTGGTGCAGAACTACAAGCTGGTATCCAACGGCAATTACATCCTGTTCGCCGTCAGCGAATCGGCGCCCGACGCGGTATCGGCCTTCAATACCTATACAAAATAGTCTTTTCCGGTTATAATGGAACGGAACCGCCCGGCAGGGCTCCCCTGCCGGGCGGTATTCGGAATGACGCAAAAAAGAAGGTGACCTTTTGGTCTTTTCCAGTCCGTATTTTCTCTTCCTGTACCTGCCCATCGTGCTGCTGGTCTACTACCTCACGCCGCTGAAGGCCCGCAACGCGGTGCTGCTGGTCTTCAACCTGATCTTTTACGCCTGGGGCGAGCCGGTGTATATCCTCATCATGTTTGCCTCCATTGCCATTGACTACACCCACGGCATGCTGGTGGAACGCTGCAAGCGGCGCGGCAATGACCGGGCGGCCCGCCGGGCGGTGGCCTCGTCCGTGATTTTCAACCTGGCGCTGCTGTTCTTTTTCAAATACTGGGACTTTGTGGCCGGGAGCCTGGCCGCCATCGGGCTGCCCTTCATGCCCCGGCTGGGTCTGAGCCTGCCCATCGGCATCTCCTTCTACACCTTCCAGACCATGAGCTATACCATCGACGTGTACCGCGGCGACGCCGGGGTACAGAAAAATCTCATCAACTTCGGTACGTTCGTCACCCTGTTTCCACAGCTCATCGCGGGCCCCATTATCAAATACAAGGACCTGGGGGATCAGATCGACCACCGTCCCCATTCTCCGGAACAGTTCGCCTCCGGCGTGCAGGTCTTTGTGGTGGGCCTGGCCAAAAAGGTCCTGCTGGCCAACAATCTGGGACTGCTGTGGGATGCCTATAAGGCCCTGCCTGCGGCAGAGCTCACCACCGCCGGGGCCTGGCTGGGCGTGGCGGCCTTTACGTTTCAGCTCTACTTTGACTTCTCCGGCTATTCCGATATGGCCGTGGGCCTGGGCCGGATGCTGGGCTTTGAGTTCATGCGCAACTTCAACTATCCCTATATCTCCCGTTCCATCACCGAGTTCTGGCGGCGGTGGCACATCTCCCTCTCGAGCTTCTTCCGGGATTACGTCTACATCCCGCTCGGCGGCAACCGGAAGCACCAGTATCTCAACCTGCTGGCCGTGTGGCTGCTGACCGGGCTCTGGCACGGCGCGAGCTGGAACTTCATCCTCTGGGGGCTCTACTACGGCGCGTTCATCGCGCTCGAGCGGCTCTTCCTCGGGGACCTGCTCGACCGGATGCCGGCGGTGTTCGGGCACCTCTACCTGCTGCTGCTCGCCACGACCGGCTGGGTGATCTTCTACTTCACCGACCTTGGCAAGCTCGGCGGATACCTCTCGGTCATGTTCGGCCTTTCGGGCGCGCGCGGCTGGGACAGCAACGTGCAGATCACCCTGCTCAACAACATCTTCTGGGTGGCGCTGGCGGCGTTTTTCTGCATGCCGGCCGTCAAATGGCTCAAGCGCGCGGTCTCCGAGCGGCTCGACCCGGGGAAATCCGCCGTCCTGCTGGCGCTTTCGCCCGCGCTCTGCTTTCTCCTGCTCATCGTCTGCACCGCGCAGCTGGTCGGGCAGAGCTACAACCCCTTCCTCTATTACCGTTTCTGACCGGGGGAATCCCCGGTTTTCGGAGGCTTTATGGACCAGTACCGCAAACAGAACTATGTCTACCGTCCCGCTCCCAAGCGGGCCGCGCGCCCGCGCGGCCCCGAGGAGGAGCGGGAACGGTATTACGCGCTCATCCGCCACCGCATCGATCCGGAGCGGCTGCA
>USMP01000325.1 GCA_900555795.1 uncultured Eubacteriales bacterium | reverse complement strand
GTTCCCACTTGGAAATCGCCTGGCGGCTCACCCCCAGCCGGGCCGCCAGGTCCTCCTGGGATAACCCCCGCTCCCGCCGCAGCGCCACCAGCCGGTTTGCAATCTCTAGATTCATTCGCCAACGCTCCTTCTCTGTGCTTGTGCGTTCAGTTTACCAGATTTCCGCCCGCCGCGCCACCCATTTTACGTTTCAGCGTCCGCAACTATCGGTTGCGTGCCCCTAAAATCAGATAGATTCGCTTGCCAAACCGATAATGGATATGGGGGCCTCCCGCCCGCTTTCCCTTTTGATTTCTCTTTGCGGCCTGAATGCGTCCTTACCGTCATACAATCGGAAAGTATTCCAGCCGAAAAGTCCGGTCCTCTTGGGATGCGAACAAATATGGTGCTTCTCTAAACCTTATACCACTTCTTGTTCCCCTCCTCATGGCGTATAGATAGGCCGATCCACTGCCAAGCTACCGGCCAGCGCCAAGGACACCCCCAAGGTTCTTAAGGCTTCCGGAAAGAGGACTCTGTGGCATTTCCCCCTAAAACCAATGCCGCCGGTCGGGTCAAAACATTGAGAAACCACCATTTAGGTGAAGCAGCACATGCATACCCAAATGGTGGTTTCTCACAGGATAACTATCGTTTTTACTTGCTTGCCTTGAGGGTGCGGATGGCTTCGATGAGCATGGGCGCGACCTTATAGAGGTCGCCGACAATGCCGTAGGAGGCCACTTCGAAGATGGGAGCGGACTCGTTCTTGTTCACCGCGATGATGCACTCGGAGTCCTGCATGCCCGCTTTGTGCTGGATGGCGCCCGAAATGCCCAGCGCCACGTAGATGCGGGGATGTACCGTCTTGCCCGTCTGCCCCACCTGATGGTCCGCGCTGATCCAGCCCGCGTCCACGCAGGCGCGGGACGCGCCCACGACGCCGCCCAGCACCCCTGCCAGCTCCTCCGCCAGCGCCAGGCCCTTCTCCACGTCCTTGCTGATGCCGCGTCCCACAGACACCACTACGTCCGCTCCGATCAGGTCCACCAGCTTCTTGGCCGCCTTCTTGACCTCCAGCACGTCCACATGGATATCCTCCCTGGACAGCTGCACGGCCACCTTCTCCACCACCGTCCTGGCGGCGCCCGCCTCGTCGTACGCCTGCGTCTGCATCACGCCGGGACGCACCGTGGACATCTGCGGACGGAACCGCGGGCAGATGATGGTGGCCATCAGGTGTCCGCCGAAGGCCGGACGGGTCATCTTCAGGTTGGTGTTCTCCTCGAACACCGTGTTGTCCACGTCGATGGTGGAGGTGGTCTTCAAAAACTCCTTGTACTTGGCCACGTCCACATCCAGGTGCGTGCAGTCGGCCGTCAGGCCCGTGTGCAGCCGGGCCGCGCACCGCGGGCCTAGGTCACGGCCGATGTTGGTGGCGCCGATCAGGAAGATCTCCGGCTTCTTCTCTTCCACCAGGTCGCAGATGACCTTGGTGTACGCGTCCGTCGTATAGACGTTCAGCAGCTCGTGGTCGCAGTAGTACACCTTGTCCGCGCCGTACCCGCCCAGCGCCTTCAGGTACTCCTCCTTCACGTTGTGCCCCAGCACAACCCCAGCCAGCTCCACGCCGAGGTCGTTGGCCAGCTTCCGCCCCTCGCTCAGCAGCTGGTAGCTCGTGCTCATGATCACGCCCTCGCGCTGCTCACAGAATACCCATACGCCCTTGAACGCCCCGGTGTCCTTGCTATTGAATTCAGCCATTTCCTGTCTCTCCTCTCTCTTAGATGATGTGCTTCTCGTCCAGCAGGCCCACCAGCTTGTCGACGGCGGCCTTGTCGGCCCCTTCGAGCATCATGCCGGCGCCTTTCACCGGGGGAGAGAAGGACTTATACACATTGGTCGGAGAGCCCTTCAGGCCGATGGTGTCCACGTCGATCAGCGGATCGTCCTTCAGCGTCTCGTAGTTGTAGACCTCCAGCGGCTTCTGATAGCACTCCATGATCCCGCCCACGCTCATATAACGGGCCTGGTTCAGCTCCTTCACGCACGTCAGCAGGCACGGCGTGGCCACCTTGATGGTCATGTACCCGTCCTCCAGCAGCCGCTTTACCGTCACCGACTTGCCTTCCACCGCGATCTCCGCCACGTAGGACACCTGCGGCACATGCAGCTTTTCCGCGATCTGGGGGCCGACCTGCGCCGTGTCCCCGTCGATCGCCTGCCGGCCGCAGAAGATGACGTCGTCCTCTTCCACCCCGATCTTCTTGATCGCCGCCGCCAGGATCTGGGAGGTCGCGTAGGTATCGCTGCCCCCGAACTCTCGCGCGGAGACCAGCACCGCCTCGTCGCACCCCATCGCCAGCAGCTCACGCAGCATCCCTTCCGCCGGAGGAGGTCCCATGGACACCAC
>USMP01000324.1 GCA_900555795.1 uncultured Eubacteriales bacterium | reverse complement strand
GAACTGCAGGCTCTGGCAGATCTGACCCCTCAGATGAATGATGTTTCCCGTTTCTTCCATGTTGCTCACCTCATGTCATGCTTTGGTTTTTAGGTTTCCTTGGGATGCTGCTTGCCCTGCACGTCGATGGTATACTCGCCGTCCAGCAGAAGCTCGCTCACCGGGAGAATCGTGTAGCCAAGTCCCTGATAGTGCTTGATTACGGTGGGAAGCGCGTTGACGATGTCGTTGCTGTCGTTGTGGAACAGGACGATGTCCCCGTTATCGACGCGGTAGGTGCATTGCTTGATGATGTCCTCCGTGCCGCGGTCCTTCCAGTCCAGACTGTCAATGCTCCACTGCACACACTCATACCCTTCGGCGCGGGACACCTCGACCACGCGGTTGTTGTAATCGCCGTAGGGCGGACGGAACAGCGTAGGCCGTACGCCTGTTAGTTTTTCCACTTTGTCGCTCATGATACGCAGCTCGTCTTTGATGGCGGATTCGGAAAGCTGGCTCATGTGCGGGTGTGTGTCCGAATGATTGCCGATCTCATGCCCGCGCGCAAAGATTTCCTTCACCATGTCCGGGTATTTATCCACCCAGCCGCCCACCAGGAAGAAGTGGCGAATGGCACCGGAGCGCACCGCCTCCACCACCTGCTCCGCCACAGACA
This sequence comes from uncultured Eubacteriales bacterium, assembly GCA_900555795.1. Classification (GTDB taxonomy): domain Bacteria; phylum Bacillota; class Clostridia; order Oscillospirales; family Oscillospiraceae; genus Pelethomonas. Next base: position 1,735 of record USMP01000324.1, on the reverse strand, counting down.
GCACCGCCCCGTGGCCAAAGCCTGTGGTCACGGCGCCCCCGCCGTTGATACCGTTCAGCGTCTGGTCCTCCCGGTAGCCCCCCAGCGCCAGGGCCTTTTGAATCACCGGGGTAAAATTCTTGTCCTCCCCAATATGGACCGCGCCGGGAAATGTCACCAGGCCGGTGGTGAACACCCGGTCGGCATAGCTGGGGCGGGGCGGCATGAGGCAGTTGGTGGTGAAGAGCACCGGCGCCGGCAGCTGCGCAAACTCCCGCTGCTGATTCTGCCAGGCGGTGCCGAAGTTCCCCTTCAGGTGGCTGTACCGCTTCAAGAGCGGATAGGCGTGGGCCGGGAGCATCTCCCCGTGGGTATAGACGTTGACCCCCGTCCCCTGGCTCTGCCGCAGCAGCAGTTCCAGATCCCGCAGATCATGGCCGGAGACCACAATGAAGGGCCCCTTCTCCACAGTCAGGGATACCCGTGTGGGCACAGGCGTGCCATAGGCCCCCGTATTGGCCCGGTCCAACAACTCCATGCACCGCAGATTCCACTTACCTACCTCCAGGGCCACCGGCAGCAGAGCCTCCAGATCCCAGTCCTCCCCCACGGCAAAGAGCGCCCTGGCGAAAAATTGGTTCACATCCCCGTCGCTGCTGCCAAGAGCCTGGGCATGGCAGGCGTAGGCCGCCATGCCCCGGGCGCCGAACAGAATCAGGGACTTAACGGAACGGATATCCTCCTGGGCGTTCCACAGCAGATCCATATCGTAGTCGGCGGCCTTTCCGCAGGGGGCGGCACAGCCGCCGCACTGATGCATATAGTGATCCCGCCGGGCATGGACCGCGTCGGTCAGCGCCCCAATGGCATCGGCACTGAAGCTGACATTGGTAAGGGTGGCGAAAAGCCCCTCCGTCATCAGGCGCCAGTCCTCCGCCGCTCCGCCGCCGTGGTCGGCAACAGCCCGGGCCAGGCCGATGAGGGCGCCGGTGAGCCGGTCCTGGCAGGCGGCCGTCTCCGCCGTCTTTCCGCAGACGCCGGCGGCACCGGTGCAGCCGCCGCAGCCGGCGGTCTGTTCACACTGAAAGCAAAACATACTGCGTTCCATTGCAATTCCTCCTAGCTTAAAATTCGTCCGTCAGTGGTCAAGGTAACAACCTCCAGGGAAATGGGCCGTCCCGCGGCAGCCGCCGCCCGGCGCACCGCGTGCTCCAGGCCGCCGCAGCAGGGCACCTCCATGCGGACGACGGTGACGCTCTTGATGTCGTTATTCTGGATGATCTCCGTCAGCTTTTCGGCATAGTCCACGCTGTCCAGCTTGGGACAGCCGATAAGCGTGATATGGTTTTTTATGAATTTACGGTGGAAATCGCCGTATGCGAAGGCGGTACAGTCGGCGGCAACCAGCAGCCTGCTGTTTTGCAGGTAGGGTGCGTGCGGGTTGACCAGCTTGATCTGGACAGGCCATTGCTGCAGCTCGCTGTTTTGGAGCGTGGCTGCCTGCTGCGCTGGTGCAGGTTCCTGCTGATGCAGTAAACGGGCCTGTGTGCCGGGGCAGCCGCAGGGAAGTTCAGCTTCCTGGCTGGTTTTATTGGCCAAAACGGCAGCTTCGTCATAGGCTGCGGCTTCACGTACTTCAAAGGTTATGGCATTGGTAGGGCAAACGGGCAGGCAGTCGCCCAGGCCGTCGCAGTAATCGTCTCGCAGCAGGGCTGCCTTGCCGTCCACCATGCCTATGGCCTGTTCGTGGCAGGCC
>USMP01000323.1 GCA_900555795.1 uncultured Eubacteriales bacterium | reverse complement strand
GCCGCCGGCGGAGGCGTCGGTGGAGATACCCCCCTGCCCCTGGCAGATCCGCTTCTACCCGGACACCGAGTATGCCGGCATCGTGGAGGTGCTGCTGAAAACCGCGTAGGGCGCCGCTGTCCCCATGCCGTGGGATCCGGCGCCGAAAAGCAAAAAAGCATCCCCCCGACTGATGGTCGGGGGGCGCTTTTGCCGGGGCCCGGAGAGGGCCGAAGGGAGGGCTACCCGTCAATCAACGCGACTTTGGCGGCCCTTCCCATCAGGTCATAGTACCGTCTCCACTGCTGTAAGGACTGGAGGGGAATCCGCTGGCCGTTCACCTGCGCGTATTCCACGATCTGTTCCGGCAGCAGGGAGCAGTCATATTCGATTCCGTCCTTCACAATCACAAACCCCGCCAGCATGTCCACTTCCACGCCCTCTATTGTGAATTCATAAAAGTGCCGGGTCCTGTACTGCCCCCTGGCGGCCGGCGGGGCCAGGGTCCCCATCTGTAAGAGCAATTCCTTTGCCCGCTGGGCGTCGTCCTCATGACACATGATGTCAATGTCGTGGATCTGGTCCGTTTTGCCCTTACAATACAGGAGCATGGAGGCGCCTACCGCCCAGGTGATGTGTTCCCGATTCAATACGTGGGCAATATGGGAGAGCACGGTTAATTTTTTCTCCATCCTTGTCCAAGACCTCCCCTGTCCACCGATGATTTGTCCCTCGTTTCCAAGAGTATATCACATGGGGGGAGAGCGCTGCAACAGCCCGGGCACACCATCCCCGGTGTGCCTGGTGGCGCATGAAGTTTTATGCGAATTAAAAAAGGAGGTGCCGCCGTGGATTTCCCAAGCTATTTTCCCGTTTGGGGCAAGCTGACCGGGCAGCAGAGGGAGCGGCTGTATGGCGCCGCGTTCCACCGCAGTGTACCCAGGGGGGCTGTGCTCCACAGCGGCTCCGCGGACTGCCTGGGTCTGCTGCTGGTCCGTTCCGGCCAGCTGCGGGCCTACATCCTATCCGACGAGGGGCGGGAGATTACCCTGTACCGCCTCTTTGCCATGGATATCTGCCTGTTTTCCGCCTCCTGCATGATGCGCGGCATCCAGTTTGACATCACCATCCAGGCGGAAAAGGATACGGAACTCTGGGTGATTCCCCCGGACGTCTACCGGGCCCTGATGGAGGAATCCGCCGCACTGGCCAACTATACCAATGAGATTATGAGCAGCCGGTTTTCCGAGGTCATGTGGCTCATAGAGCAGGTTATGTGGAAAAGCTTCGACAAGCGCCTGGCGGACTTCCTCCTGCAGGAGAGCGCCCTGGAGGGCGTCTCCGATCTCCGGATTACCCACGAGAAAATTGCAAACCACCTGGGCACCGCCCGGGAGGTGGTCACAAGAATGCTGCGCTATTTCCAGGCCGAGGGCATGGTGAAGCTGGCGCGGGGGACCGTGGCAATTACGGACGAGAGGAAATTGAGACAGCTGCAAAGCCCATAGGAAATGCCCGCCACGTTGCCGTGACGGGCATTTTTGCGCTTATGTTTCCATCCCGCAGGGGAGCGCTGCGCCGGCGGCGCAGCGGTCGCCGGTGACAGAGGCGTACAGCCGGTAGCCGCCCGAAAAATTATAGCAGTCAAAGCCGTGCTGGCTGAGCACGCGGCAGGAGAGATAGCTGCGCAGGCCGCTCTGGCACATGACGTAGACGGGCTTTCCGGCGGGCAGCTCACCCAGGCGCTGGCGCAGTTCATCCACGGGGATGTTGACAAAGCCGTGGACATGGCCGCCTGCAAACTCCCCGGCGGTGCGGGTGTCCAGCAGCGTTACGCTGCCGTCCCGGGGCAGGGCGTCGATCTCGTCCCAGTGGAACTGCTTCAGCGTGCCGTTGGAAAGGTTCTCAATTATGAAGCCCGCCATATTCACCGGGTCCTTGGCGGAGGAGTAGGGCGGGGCGTAGGCCAGATCCAGATCCTTCAGCTGCAGGGCCGTCAGGCCCGCGTGCATGGCGGTAGCCAGCACGTCGATCCGCTTGTCCACCCCGTCGTAGCCCACGATCTGGGCGCCCAGCAGCTTGTAGGTCCCCCTTTCAAAGATCACCTTCATGGTCATGACCCTGCCGCCGGGGTAGTAGCCGGCGTGGTTGCCCCAGTAGCCGACGATGCGCTCGTAGGCTATGCCGGAGGCCTTGGCGGCCTTTTCGTTCAGACCGGTGCAGGCGGCGGTGAGGTCAAAGACCTTGATTACTGTGGAGCCGATGGTGCCCTTGTACTCGCTGTCGATGCCGCAGATGTTGTCGGCGGCAATGCGTCCCTGCTTGTTGGCGGGTCCCGCCAGCAAAATCAACGCTTTCTGCCCGGTTACAAAATGGGTGACCTCTACGGCATCGCCCACAGCATAGATGTCCGGCACGGAGGTTTC
>USMP01000322.1 GCA_900555795.1 uncultured Eubacteriales bacterium | reverse complement strand
CCCGCCACACCGGCGTGGCCAGATAGGGCTGCTCTGAGGGGGTGATGGCGGCCATCACCTCCATGTCCTCGGTAGCCTCCTCCTGCAGGACACCCATGGCGTCGTCGGCGGTGACAACGCCTATCAGATGGTTGTCTCCGTCTACCACGGGCAGTTCCAGCAGGTCGAATTCCTCCATCAGCTGGGCGGCCACCTCCTGGTCGTCCTCCGGCTGGACGGTGACAAATGGGTGGGCCATAATGGTCTCCACCCGGGTTCCGCCCCGGGTCAGCAGCAGGTTGCGCAGGGATACCGTCCCCAGCAGGGTGTAATCCTCCGCCACCACGTAGCAGCTGTTCATGGAAGCCTGGGGCAGGCCCACCTGCCGGATGCGCTCAATGGCCTCGTTGACCATGGCGCGGGGGGACAGCATCACCGGATCGATCCACATGATGGCGGCCACCGTGTCCTCGCCGGCGGCGGGGCGGTTTGCAAAGGTCTCGTTGTATTTTGTCATGATATACCTCCTTGTGTACACAGAACCCCATGGGCCCGGGGTTGACAGGGAGGCCGGGGCGGTCGGCGCGATCAACCGAAACGGACGCCTCGGTGTCCGCTTCGGCGTTGGGTGCTGTGGGGTGGTCGCGCTTTGCCTCCAGGCCTTCGACTGCCGGTGTCCATTTCCGTCACCTCGCTTGTAGTTTGGATTCATTTCGCAAAAAAAATCGTGCGCCCGACAGCAGGCGCACGACTAAAGATAGTCTTCACTGCCACCGTTCGAGCTTTAACTCCGCAGGGCGGTGAAATCGCGTTAGGTTATGCCTTGCTTTCGACAAAACCTGTTCAAACCATCGCAGGATGTCTCCATCCCTCTGCGGCAGCGATCCATATCCCTGTGGTAGCCTTACCTACCGGACGCATATGCGAAATTGTATGCTTAGTATAGCTTTGCCCGGAGGTCCTGTCAATACTGTCTTTGTAAAAATTTAAAACTTTTTTGAAAAGATTTCTTGACAAGTCCTCACCCTTTTGGTATACTAGCACAGCAAAACAAAGCAGGCTGGATGCATCCGCCTCACCCCCAGCAGTGAGCGAAGGGGTTAAAATGGTGACGGCGCCCGGGAGGGGCGCACTGTGCTGTTGCGGATGCTGGAAGGCGTCCGCTTTTTGTTTGCTGAAAATGAAGTATTGGGCAAAAATTGAGGGAGGTGCTTCGGTTATTAGCAATGTAATGCATCAACTAAATGAGGACATTCGTGACAAGGAACTGCGCCTGATCGGCAGCGGCGGCGAGCAGATGGGGATTATGTCCGCGGAGGAAGCTCTGCGTATCGCCGACGAGAAGGGCTTGGATCTGGTTAAGATCTCGCCCCAGGCCAATCCCCCCGTGTGCAAGCTGATGGACTACGGCAAGTACCGGTTTGAGCAGGGCAAGCGTGAAAAAGAGGCCCGGAAGAACCAGCACGTGGTGGAGATCAAGGAGATTCGCATGTCCCCGGGCATCGACATCGGGGATTTCAATGTGAAGCTGAAAAACGCGCAGAAGTTCCTGGCCGATGGCAACCGTGTGAAGGTGACTGTCCGCTTCCGCGGCCGGGAGATGGCCCATACGGACATCGGTAAGAAGCTCCTGGATCAGTTTGCAGAACAGTGCGCCGAGGCTGCCACCGTCGATAAGGGCGCGAAGCTGGAGGGACGGAATATGTCCATATTCCTCTCCCCCAAGAAATAAGTGCGTGATTTGCTGACGCAAAGGAAACATACGGAAGGAGTATTTTAGTTATGCCTAAGCTGAAGAGCCACAGCGGTGCCAAAAAGAGATTCAACCTGACCAAGACCGGTAAGGTCAAGCGTGCCAAGGCCTTTAAGAGCCACATCCTTACCAAGAAGGATACCAAGCGTACCCGTCGTCTGCGGGCCGGTGGCTATGCCGACGTGACCAACGAGGCCGCGATCCGCAAGATGATCCCCTACAAATAAGAAATACGATACGCTTTAGAATAGGAGGCTTTTACAATGGCAAGAGTTAAGGGTGCGATGATGACCCGCAAGCGGAGAAATAAGGTCTTGAAGCTGGCCAAGGGCTACTGGGGTTCCAAGAGCAAGCATTTTAAGATGGCGAACCAGCAGGTGATGAAGTCCCTGACCTACGCATATGTGGGCCGTCGCCTGAAGAAGCGGGATTTCCGCCAGCTGTGGATCACCCGCATCAGCGCCGCCTGCAAGATGAACGGGATGAACTACTCCACCTTTATGCACGGTCTGAAGGCCGCCGGTGTGGAGATTAACCGCAAGATGCTGGCTGAACTGGCGGTGAACAACGCCGCCGCTTTTACCCAGCTGTGCGATATGGCCAAGAAGGCCAACGCCTGAGCCGGTTTTGCATCCAACTTCCATAAAATGTCCCCGCCGCGGCCGCGGCGGGG
>USMP01000321.1 GCA_900555795.1 uncultured Eubacteriales bacterium | reverse complement strand
CGCCCCGGCAGGGAATAGCCGTGATCCCGCCGATGGATTTGTTGGAACTGATGATACCCATATTGGTATATGCCTCTTTCTCTTAGATTTGGGCATCGGTGCCCAATACCAGTATATTCCCCTTGCGCCCAATTGCTCTTGTACCCCCTCCGCCCGGCATGGCCCATCTCGCTCCACCGTTGCATTTTATGTATTTCTGTACTAAAATTGATTTAGATTGCCAGTTTCCACCCCGGTATTTTTTGCAGGGCCGCCGCCCACGGTGACAACATCACGGAACGGACGAAAAAAGTCTGCTAGCATAAAGCCATCCAAAGAAAACAAAGGAGGCGCACAATATGTCCGCTCTGCACATTACCAAGAACAACTTCCAGCAGGAGGTCATCCACAGCGACAAGCCCGTTTTGCTGGACTTCTGGGCCAGCTGGTGCGGCCCCTGCCGTATGGTGGGCCCCATCGTGGACGAGATCGCCGCCCAGCGCACCGACATCAAGGTGGGCAAAATCAACGTGGAGGAGCAGCGGGAACTGGCTGCCGCCTTTCGGGTTATGAGCATCCCCACCCTGGTGGTCATGAAGGACGGCCAGATCGTGGAGAAGGCCGTGGGCGCCCGCCCCAAGGATCAAATTCTGTCCATGCTGTAAAGGAGACGCTGCCATGGGATTTTTTGACTTCGTAAAGGCTCCGGATATCAACGCCGGCGTACAGCAGTTTGAGACCCACCCCCGCGCGGTTCTTTTGGATGTCCGCACCCGGGAGGAGTACGCCCAGGGACACATCCCCGGCAGCCGGAACCTTCCGCTGGATGAGATCAGCCGGGCGGCCAGGGAGATCCCGGACCGCGACACGCCGCTCTTTGTCTACTGCCTGAGCGGAGCACGGAGCCGGCAGGCGGTATCCGCGCTGCGGCGCATGGGGTTTGCCCAGGCTGCAAATATTGGCGATATCAGCGGATACCGCGGAAAGATGGAGGAATAAGGCTATGAAGGTTGTTATCGTCGGCGGCGTGGCGGGCGGCGCCACGGCGGCGGCCCGCATCCGGCGGCTAGACGAGGGGGCGGAGATCATTGTCTTTGAGCGCTCCGGCTATGTGTCCTACGCCAACTGCGGCCTGCCCTACTATATCGGCGGCGTCATTGAGGACCCGGAGGAGTTGACCCTCCAGACCCCGGAAAGCTTTTGGGAGCGGTTTCGCGTCCACATGCGGGTGCGTCACGAGGTCACAGCCATCCACCCCTCCCGCAGGACCGTTTCCGTCCGCAGGCTGGACAGCGGCGAGGAGTTTGAGGAGTCCTATGATAAACTGCTGCTGGCCCCCGGCGCCAAGCCCGTCCAGCCGGAACTGCCGGGAATGGGTCTGGACAAGCTGTTCACCCTCCGCACTGTGGAGGACACCCTGCGCATCCGGGCCTTTGTGGAGCGGGAGAAGCCCCGGTCTGTGGTTCTGGCGGGCGGCGGCTTTATCAGCCTGGAACTGGCGGAGAACCTGCGGAAAATGGGGCTGTCGGTCACAGTCGTCCAGCGGCCCAGGCAGCTGCTGCCCCCTCTGGACGCGGACATGGCCAGCTTTCTCCACGCCAAAATGCGGAAGGAGGGCGTGCAGCTGCTGCTGGGCCACTCCGTGGAGGGCTTTGCGGCCCAGGACGGCGCTATACGCGTACTGTTGAAGGGGGAGGCGCCTCTCCAGGCGGATATGGCGGTACTGGCCATCGGCGTGACCCCGGAGAGCCGTCTGGCCAGGGAGGCGGGTCTGGAACTGGGCATTAAGGGCAGCATAGCGGTCAACGACCGGATGGAGACCTCCGCCCCGGACATCTATGCCGTGGGCGACGCGGTGGAGGTCCGGCACTATATCACCGGAGGGAAGGCGCTGATTTCCCTGGCGGGTCCCGCCAACAAGCAGGGCCGCATTGCCGCGGACAATATCTGCGGCGGGCACAGCGTTTACGGCGGCTCCCAGGGCTCCTCGGTCATCAAGGTGTTCGATATGACGGTGGCCACCACCGGCATCAACGAGCGCACGGCGAAAAAGGCCGGGATCGACTGCGATAAGATCTATCTCTCCCCGGCCAGCCACGCCTCCTACTACCCCGGCGGCAAGGCCATGACCATGAAGGTGCTCTACGAAAAGGGCACGCTGCGCCTCCTCGGCGCGCAGATCGTCGGCTTCGACGGCGTGGACAAGCGCATCGACGTGCTGGCCACGGCCATGCAGGCGGGCATGGACGCCATCGCCCTCAAGGACCTCGACCTCGCCTACGCGCCGCCCTATTCCTCGGCCAAGGACCCGGTGAACATGGCCGGCTTCATGATCGAGAACCTTGAAACGGGCAAGGTCAAGCAGTTCCACTACGAGGACATCGACCATCTGCCGGAAAACATCACCCGTCTGGACGTGCGTACCCCCGCC
>USMP01000320.1 GCA_900555795.1 uncultured Eubacteriales bacterium | reverse complement strand
AGGCGGTGCGGGCCTCCATATAGCACCGGCGCAGATCCGCCGGGGCCTGGGAGGGGGTGGATACGCCGCTGCTGAGCCGGACCCCGTAAAAATCCTCTATGCCTGCGTGGACCCGCCGCACCGTGGCCAGGGCCCGCTCCCGGTCCTCCCCGGACAGGAGGATAATGACCCGGTTGTGGATCACCGCGCAGAAGTTCTGGCTGTGGTAGCCAATCTGATTCTGGATGGAGCGGAGGAACAGGTTGTTCTGCATCTCCAGAGGCCGCTCCCCCCGCTCCTCCCCCGGCAGCAGCCGCATCAGCGCCACCACCCGGCTGAGCCCCAGGTCCACTCCCAGCAGCTGCCCCCGCAGTTCCAACTCCCCGTAATCCGGGTCCTGGTCAAAGAGCCAGTTCTCTAAAAACAGGCTTCTGGCCCGGTCCAGCAGTTCCTCCCGCTCCTGCCGGCGGCCGCTCTCCACCAGAATCTCCGTCATGCGCTGGATGACCGCGCCGAAGAGGGATACCTCCTCCGGCGCGCCGGTGATGCCGATCACCCCCACCGTCTCCCCGTCGATGACAATGGGCAGGTTCACCCCCTGCTGGGCGCCGGGGAACTGGCTGTCGGAGCGGACCTCCAGCACCCGCAGCCCCTGGGCGATCACCTGCCGCGCCCCCTCGTGGCACTGACGCAGCCGGGCGGGGTTGGTGCTGGCGATGATGGTCCCGCTCTGATCCATAATGTTGATGTCCCGGTGGATGGAGCACTTCATATCGTCCGCAATGCTCTGGGCCAGCTGGGGGGAGAGAAACATGCCGCCACCTCCTTGTTATTATAACAAAAAGTGTAACAGATTCTTGGTAAAATAACAATAAAAATTCCGTTATAATTGTGTCACAGATTTAAATTAGGAGGCGCTCTATGAAGATTGTTGTTTTGGACGGCTACACGGAGAACCCCGGGGATCTGAGTTGGGATGGCATCGCCCAGTTTGGGGATCTGACAGTCTATGACCGCACCAGCCTCACCGACGAGGAGGAAATTATCCGCCGCATCGGCGAGGCGGAGGTGGTATACACCAACAAGACCCCCATTTCCCGCCATGTCATGGACGCCTGCCCCAACCTGCGGCTCATCAGCCTGCTGGCCACGGGCTACAACGTGGTGGACTACGCCTACGCCAAGGAGAAGGGCGTGCTGGTATCCAACATCCCCACCTACGGCACCGCCGCCGTGGGTCAGTTTGCCATCGCCATGCTGCTGGAGATCTGCCACCATGTGGGCCACCACGACCAGGCGGTCCACGAGGGCCGGTGGGAGAACTGCCAGGACTGGTGCTTCTGGGACTACCCCCTCATTGAACTGGCGGGGCAGACCATGGGCATCATCGGCTTCGGCCGCATCGGCCAGGCCACCGGCCGCATCGCCAAGGCCCTGGGCATGGAGGTGCTGGCCTACGACAAGTACCCCAACGACGCCGGGCGGGCCCTGGCGGAGTATGTCACCCTGGACCAGCTTCTCTCCCGCTCTGACGTCATTGCCCTCCACTGCCCGCTCTTCCCCGAGACCCAGGGCATCATCAACCGGGACACCATCGCCAGGATGAAGGACGGGGTCATCATCCTCAATAACTCCCGGGGGCCCCTGGTGGTGGAGCAGGATCTGGCCGACGCCCTGAACAGCGGCAAGGTCTACGCCGCCGGCCTGGACGTGGTGTCCACCGAGCCCATTCGGGGCGACAACCCCTTGCTGCAGGCCAAAAACTGCATCATCACCCCCCACATCTCCTGGGCGCCCCGGGCCAGCCGCCAGCGGCTGATGGACATCGCCGTGGAGAACATCCGCAGCTACGCGGCTGGGGAGCCGGCCAACGTGGTGAACCGGTAGCGCCATGAAGCTAAACAAGTGTATTGTCATTCCCGACTCCTTTAAGGGCACCATGTCCAGTTCCGATATCTGCGCCATGGCCCGGGAGGCCATCGGGACATTTTTCCCCGGCTGCCAGGTGGACGCCATCCCCGTGGCCGACGGCGGCGAGGGCACGGCGGAGTGCTTTTTGCAGGCCATCGCCGGCGGGTAGAGGTGCCCTGCACCGGTCCGGATTTTCGTAAGATCTCTGGTTTTTACGGTCTGCTGGCCGATGGCTACACCGCCGTGATCGAGATGGCCGCCGCCGCGGGCCTGCCCCTGGCGGGTGAGCGGCGGGACCCCTCCCGCACCACCACCTACGGCGTGGGCCAGCTGATCGCCCACGCCATTCGCTCCGGTTGCCGGGAGATCCTGCTGGGCCTGGGGGGCAGCGCCACCAACGACGGCGGCTGCGGCTGTGCCGCCGCTCTGGGCGTCCGCTTTCTGGACGGCACCGGGGCGGAGTACGTCCCCGTAGGCGGCACGCTGGACCGGTTGTGCCGGATCGACATGTCCCATCGCTCCCCC
>USMP01000319.1 GCA_900555795.1 uncultured Eubacteriales bacterium | reverse complement strand
ATGAGTGATTTAACACCCCGCGCTGGAGATTGGGCCGCCCGCTTCTCCATCCAGCAGATGAAGCCGGACCACTACGCCGGCAAGGGCTACGTCCACTACCAGGCATGGCGGGAGAGTTATCGGGGTCTGATGGGGGATCAGGTTCTGGACGGCCAAACTCTGGAACACTGCCGGGAGATGGCGGCGGCCTATCCGGAAAACACCCTTGTGCTTCTGGATCAGAACCGGAGCGATCAGGTAGCGGGCTTCGCCTGCTACGCGCCGGAGGCCCGCAGCTTTGTATCCCTGCCGGAAGCCTCGGAGATCGTGGCCCTGTATCTGCTGCATGCATACAAGGGCCTGGGCCTGGGCTGCCGCCTGATGGAAGCCTGCCTCTCCCGCCTCCCCCACCCCGCGGTGTCGCTTTTTGTGCTGCGGGACAATCTCCCCGCCATCGGTTTTTACCGCCACATGGGATTCCGCTTCACCGGCCACTACCTTACCCAGTCCCTCCGTGGAGAAGCACTGACTGAACTGGAGATGGCCTTATATCGGTAGTTCCCCCTGACCCGTCCATCCTCCCGGCGGCAGGCAGAGAGCGCGGTCTGGATGGATATCCAGACCGCGCTCCCTTTGTTGGGCTCCCCGCGTTCAAAGCAGCCGCAGGACTATTATTCCACCGGGGCGGCACAGCGGCGGCCGGCCTATCCCTGAAGCGGCGTCAGGTACCGCTACTCCGAAAGGCAGGCCCGTGCAACCCGCAGGAAAAAGTCCGCGCAGCCCGGGGCTACCTGCCGGTCGTAGTAGGCACGAAAGCGATCATCCTGGGTATACATCTCCACCAACGCCAGCTGGGCCTGGGTGGTGCAGGGCTGCTTCCAGGTGTGGCCCAGCCACTGGCGGTGGAGGCGGCAGGCCCGGCGGGCATCCTCTCCAGCGGAGTCGTCCGCCGCCATGGCGCGGCCCAGGGCCGCCAAATATGCCCGTTCCTCCTCCTGCATGCATTCCCACTCCTCCTGGCTCATGCCCTGAATCTTGGCATTGCTGGCCGCCACGGCCGCCTCGCCGTACTTCTCCCGGATCTCGCGGCCATAGACGGCCTCGTTCTCCCGCAGGATCTGACTTTTCAAACCCTCAAATTTTTCCCGATCTGTCATGCTATGCTCTCCTTTCCATTCCGCCAGCGTCTGCTCCACCACATGGATCAAATTCTCTAGGCGCAGTCGCTGATCCTTCAGGCGCTGCAAATGCTCTCCCAGGATCCCAGCGCGGTCACAGGACGGGTCGTCCAGCAGCCGCCCGATCTCCTCCAGCGGCACTCCCATCTCCCGATAGAGCAAAATCTGCCGGAGGCGTTCCACCTCCGCCGGGCCGTAGCGGCGGTAGTCATTGGCAGCATCCCGGACCGGGCACAGCAGGCCCAGGGCATCATAGTAGCGCAGAGTGCGGGGCGTCAGGCCTGTCAGCCGGGAAAGCTGCTGGACGGTATAGAGCATTTATCTCACCTCACGAAATAGGATAGACCATGACGCCGCGTCAAGGTCAAGTGGTTTTTCCAAGTTTTTTCCGTTCTCTCTCCTGTACCCGGCGGCCAGGGGGAGACAGCCCCCAGAGCACCCGGCCATTTTCCTACAGCAGCGCGTCCCGATCTGTCGGCAGCAGTCCGTTTTCTGTAAGGGTATATAACTTGTCACATACCTCCATCAGGAACTTTCGGTCATGTGAGACGGCGATTATCGTGCCGCCGTAGGCCCCCAGAACTGCGCGGACCCGGGGCCCCGACAGGGGAGAAAAGTTTCGGGTTGGCTCATCCAAAATCAGCACATCCGCCTCATCCAGCATCATCCTGGTCAGCAGCAGCTTGGCCTTCTGACCACCGGACAGTTCCCCTATGGGGTGAAACATCTCCTCCCGGGCAAAACGGACGCTGCCCAGAAAGGTGCGGGCCCGGGTGACACTCTCCCGGTCTCCCGCCGGAGCCAGATACTCCACCGCTGTACGCTCCAGAGGCAAGGTGTCCCCGTAGTCCTGGGACATATAGGCAGCCCGCAGATCCCGGCGGGAGAGCAGTTCCCCTGCAATCTGCCGCAGCAGCGTCGTCTTTCCCGAGCCGTTGGGGCCCAGGATCCCCACCTTTTCCCCGCCGGTGACAAAGAGCCGCACCTCTCTGGCCAACAGGCGCTCCCCCGCCCTCAGCTCCGCCAGACGCAGGTCCAGCACCGTTTTCCCCGCCGGCAGAGAAATATCCGGGGAGAAACGGAGAAACACCGCCTCCTCCACCTGGGGCAGTTCCGTCATATCCGCCGCCTCCCGCTCAAACCGGCGGCCCATGGACAGCACCGTGTGCATCTTCTTCTTCAGCAGCCGCCCAGTCCCCGGGTCCTGCCGGGACACAGCGCCCTGGGCGTGCTCCACGCTCTGCTGGATGCGGCGGTAGC
>USMP01000318.1 GCA_900555795.1 uncultured Eubacteriales bacterium | reverse complement strand
CCCCCGCCGGGCCCAGCACCGTCACCTGGGCGGAGAGATAGCCCGCCTCCCGCCGCGTCCGCAGCTCCAGGCGGTAGACGGCGTCCTGGAGGCTGTCCGCCGCCTGCCAGTTGCGGTCGTAGCCGGCGGTCACGTCCTCCCACTCCCCGGCGCGGAAGCGCTCGGCGGCGCTGCGGGCCAGGGATACCGCCCGGGTGAGGTCGGCGCTCTCCCGGCTGACTGTCTCAGCCCGGACAAAAAGCCCCACGCATACCGCCGCGCAGAAGGTCAATATCCCCACGGCGATCAGCAGTTCCATCATAAAAAGGCCCGTTCTGGTGGGCCGGATACGCTCCTCCATGGTCAACCCTCACTTCTGATGCAGAGAAACAGGGACTCCTCCCGGCCGTCGGAGCCGGTGTAGAGCAGGTGCAGCAGCCCCTCCCGCTCCCAGCCGGCCTCCAGGGCCTGGGCCTGGGTGATGGGCTCCCCATCCCCCGGCTCCAGGGGCCAGCCCTGCTCATAGAGCAGTTCCTTCAGCCACCCGTCGTGGACGTACAGGGCGGTTTCGTAGGCGGCTCCGTCCAGCTGCTGGAGCAAAAAAACCGCCGGAAGGCCGTCAAAAAGGCCCACCCGCAGCTGGCCGGCCTCGTCCCAGCCCCGGAGTTTGGCGGCCAGATAGGTCAGGCCCACCCGGTCCTCCTGGCTCTGTTCCACCCGCTCCGTTACCCGCCGGTATACCCCGGCGCCGGCGGCCAGGCCCAGCAGCAGCGTCAGGCCGAACACCAGGGTCAGGGTCAGCGCGGCGATTGTGCCCGCGCCGGTCCGACGCCGGGTCATGGCTCCTCCCCCCGCTCCACCACAGTGATTTGGGGCATAATGTTGGAGGCAAAAATCTCATAGAATACCATATACCGCTCCTCGTCGATGGCCAGGCCGCTGCGCTGCTTCAGGTCGTCGTAGCTGGCGGGGTAGGCCCCCTCCAGGGCGTAGCAGCTGACCGCCGCCCGGCGCAGGGCCTGTTCGGCCAGGCGCAGGCTCTCCTGATCGGACCGCCCCGCTGTCACATGGACGGAGCGGACCATCCATACCGCCGCCAGGACGAAGAGGGCCAGAGCCAGGGCCGTGGGCAGCCAGAGCCGGGCCGGTTGCTGTTTTTTCATAGGCTCACCTCACGCCGCCGTGTTCAGAAGGCTCATCAGCGGCAGCATAACGCTGACGAGGATCAGCCCCGCCAGCAGCCCTGTCACCACCACCACCGTGGGCTCGATGGCGCCCACCAGGCGGTCCAGCTTTTCCGTGGCCGCCTCCTCCTGGCGCCCGGCCAGGTCCTCCAGGGCCTGGGGCAGGGAGCCGGTGCGCTCCGCCAGCAGCAGCAGGCGGCACTCCCGACCGGGAAACAGGCCCCCGGCGGTAAGCGCCTGGGCGGCGCCGTCGCCGGAGGCCAGGGCGGCCCGGCACCGGGCGATCTTTTCGTCCAGTTCCCGGCTGCCGCCGCAGAGCCGGCCCGCCAAATCCACGGACTCCTCCATGCCCAGGCCGCTTCCCACGGCCATGGACAGCGCTGAGGCGAAGCGGGCGCCGGCCATCTGGCCCAGCACCCCCCTGCCGCCGAAGTGACGGCAAAACCAGGCGGAAAAGCCCCGCCGCCAGGGTGTCACGGCGCAGACCAGCACCGCCGCCAGGGCCAGGGCTGTGAGGACGCCGCCGATGCCGGCCCCCGCCCGAACCAGCGTCCGGCCCAGGGCCAGCATCCCTGTGGCCACAGCCCCCATGGAGGCCCCCAGCTGGGCAAATACCCGGTCAAATACGGGCAGCACCTGGGTTACAAGCAGAACCACCACCGCCGCCATCACGGCGAAGAGGGCCAGGGGCGCCGCCACGGCCCCCCGGACCTCCGCCCGCAGCCGCAGCTGGCGGTCGTAGTGCCGGGCCAGGGCCAGCAGCACGTCCTCCAGCCGGCCCGTGGCCTCCGCCACGGCGATCATATCGGTCATATAGGCGGGAAACGCCTCTGTCCCCCGCAGGGCGGCAGACAGGGGCATTCCGCCTCCGGTATCCCGGCACAGCTGGTCCAGCCAGCTGCGGACGGCCGGGTCCCCCTCGTCCTGCCGCAGCAGGTCCAGCCCCTCCGGCAGGGGCAGGCCCGCCCGGAACAGCTGGTAAAGCTGGCGGCAGAATACCGGAAGGAGGGCGTCGCAGACGGGGGCGCGGTTCATAGGCGGCTCCCTCCTAGTAGAGATATTTCGCGGTGTAGTTGGCGCTGTCGCCGATATACTTCATGATGCTGGCGCTGGAGTGGGCGCTGGAGGCGAAGGTGGGGTCCATCAGCTTCCAGTCCGACCCGTCAAAGTAGATGACGGCATCCACCCAGCCGCTCTCCTCGCTCCACACATTCAGCCACGCGTGGTACAGGGAGCCGGTGTAGCCCACCACCAGCTTCACCGGCACCCCCTGGCTG
>USMP01000317.1 GCA_900555795.1 uncultured Eubacteriales bacterium | reverse complement strand
TGACGAGTTTTCCGGTATGGCTGCCAATTTAAACAGGATGGCAGCGGATATCAAGCAGCTGATGGAAAAAGAGCGTGAGTCGGAGCGGACGAAAAACGAGCTGATCACTAATGTGGCCCATGATCTGCGAACCCCTCTTACTTCCATTATCGGTTATCTGGAACTTCTGGCAGGGAACCGTCAGATCCCGGAAGATATGCAGCATAAATACATAGAGATCGCATATGGAAAGTCAAGAAGGCTGGAGAAGCTGATCGAGGATCTGTTTGGTTTTACCAAGATGAACTACGGCAGGCTTTCCATGCATGTGTCGCAGGTGGATATTATCAAGTTGCTGGGGCAGCTTCTGGAGGAACTCCTGCTCATCGATGATGCCCCCCTCGTAGTCCCGGATGCTGGCGGGGATATCCAGCTTTTCATTCATGGCCTTGAGGTGGGTGATGAGGGCTGCGCTGGTGGGCTCCAGTCCCAGGAACGCCGCGATCTCGCCGTAGCGCTTTTCCGCCTCCGGCACCCTGGCGTTGAAGGCGATGACCTTGGGCAGATACATGGCGTTGGCGCAGCCGTGGACAATGTGTCCGCCGGTGTAGGCGGCGCCGGTCTTGTGGGCCATGGAGTGGACGATGCCCAGCAGAGCGTTGGAGAAGGCCATGCCGGCCAGGCACTGGGCGTTGTGCATCCGGTCCCGGGCTGCCATATCACCGTTGTAGCTGGCGATGAGATCGGCAGAGATCATCTTGATGGCGTGGAGGGCCAGGGGATCGGTGTAGTCACAGTGGAGGGTGGAGACATAGGCCTCGATGGCGTGGGTCATGGCGTCCATGCCGGTGTGGGCGGTCAGCTTTTTGGGCATGGTTTCCGCCAGATCCGGATCCACGATGGCCACATCGGGGGTGATGTTGAAGTCGGCCAGGGGGTACTTGATGCCCTTGGCGTAGTCGGTGATAACGGAGAAGGCTGTCACCTCGGTGGCGGTGCCGGAGGTGGAGGGAATGGCGCAGAAGCGGGCCTTGGTGCGCAGCTTGGGGAAGTTGAAGGGGATGCAGAGATCCGCGAAGGTGGTGTCGGGATACTCATAGAAGGCCCACATGGCCTTGGCCGCGTCGATGGGGCTGCCGCCGCCCATAGCCACGATCCAGTCGGGCTGGAAGGCAGCCATGGCCTTCGCGCCCCGCATCACTGTTTCCACGGAGGGATCGGGCTCCACGCCCTCAAACAGTTCCACCTCCATGCCGGCGGCCTTCAGATTCTCACAGACCTTATCCAGAAAACCGAAGCGCTTCATGCTGCCGCCGCCCACAACCACAAAGGCCCGCTTGCCGTCCAGGTCCTTCAGTGCGTCCAGGGCGCCCTTGCCGTGATATAAATCTCTGGGCAATGTAAATCTAGCCATATACGTAACCTCCTGTTATGTATGTTCATATAGGGGACTCCAACCGTTATTGTTAAATTCATAACGATCTTACTGGGGACATTGTAACATAGGCACGCCACACTGTCAACAATTTAACGTTAAAATTTTGACGAAAATTTTAAAAGTGATTTGGAAAGCAATCTGCGGCGGGTTCCGGCGCCGCGGCCCGCCGGGATGCGACAGATAAGGGCTTGTTTCCCCCATCGCTTTCAGCTATAATGTGGTGTACAACATACATTGCGAGGAGGATCTGCCGTGGAACTGCTGTATTGGTTTGAGTCGGTCCGCACCCCGGTGCTGGATACGGTGATGTCTCTGGTGACGCGCCTGGGGGAGGAGACCTGCTTTCTGGTGGCGGCGCTGCTGGTGTTCTGGTGTGTGGACAAGCGGCGGGGCTACTACCTTTTGACGGTGGGCTTTGTGGGGACACTGCTGAACCAGTGGCTGAAGATTGTTTGCCGCATTCCACGGCCCTGGGTGCGGGACCCCAACTTTACCATTGTGGACTCCGCCCGGGAGGCGGCTGCCGGCTACAGCTTTCCCAGCGGCCATACCCAGTGCGCTGTGGGCTACCTGGGAGGCATTGCCCGGTTTACCAGCCGCATATGGCTGCGGGTGGTGTGTCTCATCTTGGCGGCGCTGGTGGCGATCTCCCGGCTGTACCTGGGCGTCCATACCCCGGCGGATGTGGGCGTGTCCCTGCTGCTGGCGGCGGTGCTGGTGGTGGTCCTCTATCCCCTGCTGGAGAGCACCCTCTGGTTTCCCAACCGGATGTACGCCATCATCGGCGGCATGCTGGTCCTCAGCGGGGCCTTTGTGGTGTATATGGAGGCGACAATCCCACCGGTTGGCAGCGCTGCGTGGTTGATGGAGGCATACGAGAATTGGGCGTCGGCGGTGAAAAACGCCTACACCATGGCCGGAGCGGTGGCCGGGGTGCTGGTGGTGACCTCTTCCACGGAGCCGATCCTGAACCTGGGAGAGGCCGTGGAGAGCAAGGCGTTCCTGTTCCAGATCATCGTCTTGCTGGT
>USMP01000316.1 GCA_900555795.1 uncultured Eubacteriales bacterium | reverse complement strand
ACCCGTTCCCATCCCGAACACGGAAGTTAAGCTCGCTGCTGCTGACAATACTTGGCTGGAGACGGCCCGGGAAGATAGGTAACGCCAACATAAGAGGACAGTCAAATGGCTGTCCTCTTTTTTGTTGTTGTAGGCCGGGGCTCAGTAGGGCTTTTGCACCATGGTGCGCAGCAGTTCCGCATGAACAGTGCCCTGGGGGAGGGGGGACTCATCCCAGATCTCCTTGTCTTTGGATTCCTTCTTGTAAAGCCATATTTTCCAGTCAAACATAGTGTGTCTCCTTTCGCTTTTACAGATCAGACGTTTGGGCGTGGCGGGGTGTCCATCAGGAAGGAAAAATTTTTAAAAGAGTTCTCCAGAGGGACTGCAGATTGACGGAGAGGGCCGGGGCATGCTATCATACAGCTAGGGAAGCGCTGGGGAGGGTGTCTCCCCACAGAGAGGAGGGCACCATGGGGAGAAGGAGACTTCCTGTTGGACTGCGGACAATCAAGACGGCGGCAGCGGTGCTGCTTGCCATGGTAGTGGTGGATCAGTTTGGGGCCACTGCTGATAAATTAATTTTTGCTATGCTGGGCGCCATGTCCGCTGTGGAACCTACCTTTAAAGAGTCGTGGGAGGCCTGCCTGGCACAGATTATTGGCGTACTGACAGGGGCTGCCGCCGGTTTGCTGCTGACGGCCCTGCCTCTGGGGCCGCTGATGGCGGTGGGAATCGGCATCGTTTTCATTATTACCCTGTATCACCTCTTTCATGCCCGGTCATCCCCCTCGCTGCCCTGTTTTATTTTGGTGATGCTCTGTACAGCGGGGAACCTGTCACCCCTCGCCTATGCCGCCGGACGCATTTGGGATACGGCGATTGGCCTTGCAATCGGACTTGTCATCAATACCCTGGTTTTTCCCTATGACAACAGCCGGCAGATTCGCTCCACGATTGAGAGTTTGGATCAGGAACTGCTCCTCCTGCTGGAGGAACTCTTTGACGGTGATGATGTGCTGCCCCGGGCGGAGATCCTGGGGGAGCGGGTGGAGGCGATTCGGCGGCAGCTGCGGGTATTTTCCAATCAGCGTTTGCTGCTGCATCTGCGCCGCCAGCGGCGGGAATTGGAGCAGTACCAGCTGTGCCAGCGGAAGGCTCGGGAACTGGCGGCCCAACTGGCGGTGCTGTGCCATATGGAGCGGCCCGGCCGCCTGAACGCCGATAATCGGCGCCGTCTGGCGGCGGCTGGAGCGGGAATTCGGGATCCGCGGCAGTTGGATTCTGTGATGGAGTTGGATGTAGTGACGAACTATCTTGTGGGGCAAATCCTCACCCTCCGCCGGGAATTGCTGGAGGCGCTGGGATGTCAGGAGTCCCGGCGGCATGCGGGGCACCGCCGGGCTGGAAAATAGCGGACTATATGGCGCGGAGACGGTTACTTTCCTCCGCGCCCCTTTCCTGAAGGCCCCCCGAAAGTACCACTGAGGGCCGGAAAAAGCCCATTGGGTGAAAAGCGATTGCATATGCTCCGGCACCTGCTACAATGGATACAGAGGAAGGGGCTGCATGAAGATTACGCTGCGACAGGACCCGTCTTTTCCAGAGACGGAGGTTATTATCAACTGTCCCCAGGCGGACGAGGAGGTTCTTCACCTGGTGGCTATGCTCCGGATTCACCAGCGCAAGCTGGTGGGAACGCGGGAAGGGGAAAACCACCTGCTGGACGCCAAGGACATTCTCTACATTGATACGGCGGATAAGCGGACGTTCCTCTATACCAAGGGCCAGGTCTATGAGAGCGCCCTGCGGCTCTATGAACTGGAGGAGGGGCTGGCGGGGCTGGATTTTCTGCGCTCCGGCCGGTCAGCCATCGTCAATTTCCGCCATGTCCAGTCCATTCGCCCTGAACTGGGTGGCCGGCTGTTGGTGACGGTGGATAACGGGGAGCAGCTGTATGTGTCCCGCCAGTGCGCTGCGGTCTGGAAGGAGAAACTGCGGGAGGTAGAAAGGAGTTTTGCCGGATGAAAAGGTTTATACAATTCGTTATGGAGTGGAAAACCGCTGCCTGTTTTATGTTTACCGGGACCATGCTGGTTTTTCTTGTGCTCTGTCAGGTTTTGGGGCAGCGCTGGGTGGAGACGGCCCAGCTGCGGGCGCTGCTGCTGATCAGCGCGGTGGGGACCTTTGTCCAGTGGCTGTGCTTTAGCGGGCAGGTTATCACACGCATGCGCTATACCCGGAGATTACTGCTGTTTTGCCTGTTATTTTTTCCCCTGCTGACTCTGATTGCCTGGTATTTCCAGGGATTTCCTGACGGCGGCGGCGCTTGGCTGACTTTTATCGGGATTTTTCTTCTGGTGTTTGTGGCAGTGACACTGGGCTTTGAAATCTACTATCGGGCCACCGACCAGAAGTATAGCGGCCTGCTGGGCCAATACCGCCGGGAGAAAGAGGGGCGTGACGAATAAGCAGAAAAGCGGCAGGCCCGGAGATACCGGGCCT
>USMP01000315.1 GCA_900555795.1 uncultured Eubacteriales bacterium | reverse complement strand
CCGGCTTTCTCAGCCCCCGGGAGCAGCAGCTGGCCCAGGCGGTGCTCCGCACCGCCGGCGTGCGGGACGGCTTTGTCTGGGACGGGGGCTATCCGGAGGCGGAGCGGCGGCTGCTCCTCTTCCTGCCCGACTGGGCGGAGGGGGACGGGAGCCAGCTTGTGTGCCTGCGGGCCGCCTTCCACGGGCAGGACAGTTCCCTTACCCACCGGGATATCCTGGGCAGCCTCATGGGCCTGGGCGTGGCCCGGGAGAAGCTGGGGGATATCCTGGTATCCCCCCACAGCGCTGACATTGTGGCGGCGGCCTCTCTGGGCGCCTTCCTTTTGCGGGAGTGGGAGAGCGCGGGCCGGGTGAAGCTGACGGTGACGGAGATTGACAGGGGGGAGTTGCTGGCGCCCCAGGTTCAGGTGCGGGAGGTGCGGGACACGGTGCCATCCCTGCGGCTGGACGCGGTGACGGCCTCCGCCTTCTCCCTCAGCCGCTCCCGGGCGGCAGAGTTGATCGCGGGGGGCAAGGTGTCCCTGGATCACGCGGTGTGCCTGAAGGGGGACAAATTGGTGGGCCAGGGCAGTGTCCTCACGGTCCGGGGCCTGGGAAGGGCCGTGGTGCGCCAGTGTGATGGGCTTTCGAGAAAGGGCCGGGTGATTCTGGCCATTGACCGGTATGTGGGATAGAGCGGCGCCGGCAGAGCGGCGGGAGGAGCGGAATGGAGCAGCATAAAATTGACCGAATCAATGAACTGGCCCGCAAGCATAAAGCCCAGGGCCTGACGGAGGCGGAACGGGCGGAGCGGGAGAAGCTGCGCCGGGAGTACGCCGACGCGGTGCTGGGGAATCTGCGCCGCCACTTAGACCAGACCTATCTGGTGGATGAGACGGGCGCCAGGAGCAAGCTCAAGAGGAGAGAGGACAACTAGATGGATCAATACTACGATAAGGATAAGTTTACCGGCGGGCAGCCCACGCCGTCGCGCCCTCCCCGGAAGAGGCCGGACAATTCCGGCTGGTACAGCTGGCCGGTGATTATCGTCCTCTTCGCCATGGGCATTTGGCCGGTGGCGCTGCTGCTGCTGTTTGTGAACATCTTCGGGGAGGAGAAGCGGAAAAACCAGCCCGTATCCCAGCGCCGGCCCTCGGCGGAGGAGCGGATGGAGGATGTGGTGGAGCGGGCTATGGCCCGGGCCACGGCGAAGGTGGACCAGCGCAAGAGCGCCGTTCAGGAGAGCCTGGATAAGGCCCGCTCCGCGGGAGCGGAGGGGGCCGGAGCCCCCGGCGGCAAGACCGCCTCGGTGAATGGCCAGGTGTACGCCAAGGCTGCCCGGAAGCAGGCGGAGAAGAAGGAGAAGAAAGAAAAGAAGGAAAAAGGCAGGCTGCCCGGCGGGCTGCTGCGGGTGCTGGGCATCTGCTTTTTGGCGCTGGCGGGCATCCTGGGCCTGGATTTTGCCTCCCAGGTGTTTCAGGGCTACTATGTGGATTTTGAGCAGTTTTTTGCCAGCCTTGGCTTTTTGGCCGGCGGCGGCATCATGTGGGGCCGGGGGCAGTACCTGGCCCGGATGACCCGCCGCAGCCAGCGCTACATCCTGGCTATCGGCAATGTGGACGCCATGCCCCTGGAGGAGATTGCCAAGCGGGTGAACCGGAAGCCTGCCCAGGCCGCCAAGGAATTGCAGAAGCTGATTGACAAGGGCTATCTGGGGGAGGACGCCTATATTGACCGGGAGCGGGGCTACTTCCTCCGCTTCGGCGCCACGGTGACGCAGGCACCGGAGCCGGAGGCCGCCCCTGCCGCGCCGCCCAAGGAGGCGGAGGAGGGGTATTCCGGTGTGCTGCGGAATATCCGCCGGGCCAATGACCGGATCGCCGATGAGGAACTGAGCCGGAAAATTGACCGGCTGGAGCAGATCAGCGCCCGGATCTTCAAGGAGGTGGAGGAGCACCCGGAGAAGCGGGAGCGGATTCGCACCTTTTTCGACTACTACCTGCCCACCACCCAGAAGCTGCTGGATACTTACGCGGAGTTTGAGGCCACCGGTGTGGAGGGGGAGCACCTGCGGGAAGCCAAGGCCCGCATCGAGCAGACCATGGACGCCATTGTGGAGGGCTTTGAGCACCAGCTGGATCAGCTCTACAGCGCGGATGCCATGGATGTGGTCAGCGATATCAAGGTGATGGAGACCATGCTCTACCGGGACACCGCCACCGTGGCCAAGGATTTTGGCTACCCGGAGCCGCCCAGGAACCGGCCCAAGGCCGATGGCCAGGCCGCCGGGGAGCAGAAGGCGGAGGATGCGTCCCAGCAGCTGGAACTGTAACAGGCGGGAAGAAAACCGGCCCCCGGTAGCCGCCGGGGGCCGGTTTTTACGCCTATTTCTCCATGCCGGCCCAGCAGGCCAGCCACTTGCCGTCCTTGTACTGCAATTCAATGGTGAGGAAGTCGGCGCTGTCCTCCAGTCGGTTCAGCCTCACCGACACCACGGCGGCGGTGGGATTTGC
>USMP01000314.1 GCA_900555795.1 uncultured Eubacteriales bacterium | reverse complement strand
ACCATCCGCGTCCCCCGGGGCACGCTGGTCCGGGATGCGGAAACCGGCGAGATCATGCAGGACATGTCCGGTGACGAGCCCTATATCCTCTGCCGGGGCGGCAAGGGCGGGTGGGGCAACTCCCACTTTGCCACCCCCACCCGCCAGGCCCCCCGCTTCGCCAAGAGCGGCCTGCCCGGCGAAAGCCACGACGTGGTATTGGAACTGAAGCTGCTGGCGGATGTGGGGCTGGTGGGTTTCCCCAATGTAGGCAAATCAACCCTCCTCAGCGTGGTGAGCCGGGCCCAACCCAAAATTGCCAACTACCACTTCACCACCCTCTTCCCCAACCTGGGCGTCGTATACGTGGAGGATGGCGTCAGCTTTGTGATGGCGGACATTCCCGGTATCATTGAGGGCGCCAGCGAGGGCGCCGGCCTGGGCCACGACTTCCTGCGGCACATCGACCGCTGCCGGCTGCTGGTCCATGTGGTGGATGTATCCGGCAGCGAGGGCCGGGACCCTGTGGCGGACTTTGACGCCATCAATCTGGAACTGCGGCAGTACAGCCCGGAACTGGCTCAGCGGCCCCAAATCGTGGTGGCCAACAAGGTGGATATCATGGCGGATGAAAGCCTGCTGGAGGCGCTGCGTGCCCATGTGGAGGCCCTGGGCTTCCCCCTGTTTTCCATCTCCGCCGCCGCTCACCAGGGTACCCGTGAGTTGGTGTTCGCCGTGGCAAACCGGCTGCGGGAATTGCCGCCGGTGGCGGTGTACGCGCCGGAGTATGTCAAGCGTCCCCCCGCAGTGGATGTCTCCCAGCCCCTGGAGATTACTGTGGAGGACGGCGTCTACCTGGTGGAGGGTCCCTGGCTCCAGCGTCTTATCGCCAACACCAACTTTGGCGACTATGAAAGCCGCATGTGGTTTGACCGGATGCTGCGGGAGAGCGGACTTTTTGACCGGCTGGACGCCATGGGCATTCAGGACGGAGATCTGGTCAGCATGTACGACCTGGAATTCGAGTACCAGCATTAACCGGCTTAACCGGCTTGAACAGGAGAGCGTCTCATCCGAGGCGCTCTCCTGTTTTATGGGCAGACGGGCATATTGGGCGTGTTTTTTTCATATGGTGATAGCGTCGGTGCGCTGCTGGGCGGCGCGCTGAACTACCAATGAGGGGAACGTACATATGGATGAGACACGCAACTTAGTTCAGCTTCGGGGAACTGCAGCCGGGGAGCCCACACTGTCCCACGAAAATCATGGCCAGAGGTTTTTCCGCTTTCCCCTCGCCGTCCGGCGGCTTTCCGGCCAGGAGGATTGTCTTCCCATCATCGCCGCCGAGGAGCAGCTGCGCTGCCTGCTCCCCCTGCGTGGACGGCACCTGGCAGTGGGCGGTCAGCTGCGCTCCTTTAACAATAAGAGCGGCTGCGGCAGCCGGCTGGTCATCTCTGTATTCGCCAGAAGTCTGGCCTGTACAGAGGATGAGGATCTCAATTACATCCAGCTTCGGGGCGTGCTGTGCAAGCCACCAGTGCTGCGGCGCACCCCCCTGGGCCGGTGCATCGCCGACATGATGCTGGCCGTGAACCGGCGTTACGGACGAGCGGACTATCTTCCCTGCATTGCCTGGGGGCAGGTGGCAATGGTCACAGGGCGCATGGAGGTGGGCTGCCCCCTGGCCCTGGAGGGGCGGGTGCAGAGCCGGATCTACACCAAGGTGACAGAGGGCCGGTCTGAGGAACGTACCGCCTACGAGGTCAGCATTATGCACCTGCTGGAGGAGGATCAGGCGGCAGGGCCGCCCCTGTCTCTGTCCGCTGAATCGGAGCCATGACGGCCGTCATGGCTCCTTTTTGCGTTTTGCAGGGATTTTCCTCTTCTGAACGATTCTTCTTGTTGAAAATATCCCGTTCGTGTAGTATACTTTATTACGTTATGCGCAAAGGAGGCAGGTCATGGCAAAGCTGACGCTGACCGTGTCGCAGGCCCAGGAGGGCCGTACGGTCCTCTCCCTGCTGCGGGGGGAACTGGGGCTCTCCACAGCCAGGATCGGGCGCCTGAAGCGGGCTGACAGCGGCCTGACCGCCAATGGAGAGCGGGTATTCACCAACGCAAGGCTCCGGGCCGGAGATTTTCTGGCTGTGGATCTGGCCGCGGCGGAGCGGCCCACGGACCTGCTCCCCATACCAATAGACCTGGATATCCGCTATGAGGACGAGCACCTGTTGGTACTGAATAAGAATGCCCCTCTGGCGGTGATCCCCTCCTCCCTTGTTCCCGGTGAACCCACCCTGGCCGGCGGCTTGGCGGCCCATTTGGGCCCCGGTTTCACCTTTCACCCGGTAAACCGGCTGGACCGCGGCACCACAGGGCTTATGGCGGTGGCCAAAAGCGGGTACATACACGACCAGCTGCGCCGTCAGATGCACGGCGGCGGCTTTCAGCGGCGCTATCTCGCCCTCTGTGTGGGCGCTCCCCTTCCCCCGGCAGGCCAAATCGATCTGCCCATCGC
>USMP01000313.1 GCA_900555795.1 uncultured Eubacteriales bacterium | reverse complement strand
GCTGGTGCTGCGGGGGGCGCCGCCGGTGCTGGCCGCCGTCGGCATCGTGGCGCTGACCACAGCCGCGTCCCTGGTGCTGC
Organism: uncultured Eubacteriales bacterium; assembly: GCA_900555795.1. Lineage (GTDB taxonomy): Bacteria > Bacillota > Clostridia > Oscillospirales > Oscillospiraceae > Pelethomonas. The sequence goes on along the minus strand of USMP01000313.1, from coordinate 2,430 downwards.
TGACGGGCTTTTCCAAAAAGACCCTCTGCGCCACGCTGGGGTGTGTGGGGGGCGTGGCCGCGGCGGGCCTCTTCGCCTGGATCGCGGGACTGATATCCCCCCTCAACGGCTTCAATATGTCCGAGGCGGAGGAACTGGTGCTGCGGGCCTACGACGCGCGGCTCCATATCAGCGGCCTGCTGGTCAGCGGGATTCTCATCGCCTCCCTTGGCGCGGTGATGGATGTGGCCATGTCCATTGCCTCCGCCTGCAACGAACTTTGGGAACTGAACCCCGGCCTCACCCGGGCGGAGTTGTTTCGCTCCGGCATGAACATTGGCCGGGACGCCATGGGCACCATGGCCAACACCCTGATCCTGGCTTTTGCCGGGGCGTCCATGAACATGCTGATCCTCTGTCAGGCCTATGGCTACCCCCTGCTCCAGGTGGCTAATACCGACGCCATTGTCATCGAATTGATTCGGGGCGTGGCGGGGTCTGTGGGTATTGTGCTGACAGTGCCGCTGGTGTCTCTGCTCAGCGCCCGAATCCTGGCCCCCCGGCAGGCGGGACGCCGATAGTGCGGGCGGAGGGCCTGTAAGGCCCTCCGCTTTTTTGTCCATTCGGTCTCTGCCGCGGCCCCGGCGCATAGGCTGAAGCCGGAGGGATGCCTATGGGAAAAAACAATGCCCGGAACATATTGGTGCACCGGGAGGGGGACGGGGCGGCGCTGGAGGCCCGGGTCAGCGCCTTTTATGGGGAGGTGATCGAGGGGCGGCTGCGCCGGTCGGGCCTGCCGGCCCGGCGGCAGCTGGAGGAGTTGGAGGAGCTTCTGCGCCGGCTGGAGGAGGGGGATACGGCGGATAGGCCCTGACGGCGCCCATAGTTGCCCTTTCTCCGGCGGCGGCAAACGGCCGTTGCAGGGGACAAAGGCGTTGGTGAGGATGGCAATGAGCCGCTCCCGGGGGCTCTGAATGATCCGACAGCCCATGACGCCGCAGGCGTTGCAGCCCAGACCCATGCACATGGTCAGCGCCTGGCGGCCATGGGCGCCGGAGCGCTGGAAAAAGTGATCCAGGTTAAAGGCCACCCGCGGCAGATAGCCTGCGTCCTCCAGAAGGGTGAAGAGAGGGAAAAAGATCGCCATGGGAGGCAGCATCACCGACACCACCCAGGCCACGGTCCGGTACATGCCGTCCACCAGGGCCCCCTCCAGCCACCAGGGGGCGCCCAGGGCGTGGAACAGCCCCCGCAGAGGCTCCTGCCACCCCATAAGCAGCTGGGAGAGCAGCTGAGAGGGCAGGTTTGCCCCCGCCATGGTCAGCCACAGCACTGCGCCCAGCAGCAGCAGCATCACCGGAATGCCCGTGGCCCGGGAGGTGAGGAGCCGGTCGATGGCCCGGTCCCGCCGGTGGGCGGCCTCCTGGTCCATGGACATAACCTCCCCTGCCAGCCGGACGGCCCGGGCCACGGTGGAGGCCGCCTGGCACTCCTCGCAGCCCGGACAGCCGGCACAGCCGGCGGCCTCCAGGGGACGGGGCGGTGGATTGGCCGCTGCCTCCTCCAAAGACTGGCGCAGCTGCTCCAGCCCCTGGCCGCTGCGGGCGGCGGCCCCCACCACCGGCACGCCCAGCCGGCTGCGCAGGGTGGAGAGGTCCACCTGGATTCCCTTTTTTGCCGCCTCGTCCAGTAAATTGACGCATACCACCACCGGCCAGACCCGCTCCAGCACTTGGAGTACCAGGGCCAGGTTCCGCTCCAGACAGGTGGCGTCCACCACCACCAGTGTCACATCCGCCTCACCGGAGAGGAGATAGTCCCGCGTTACCTCCTCCTCCGCGCTGCTGGGGTGCAGGGAATAGGTGCCCGGCAGATCCACCAGGGTATAGGTCCTGCCGTGATATGTATAGAGGCCCCGGGCGGTAGCCACGGTTTTGCCGGGCCAGTTACCCGTATGCTGGTGCAGATTGGTCAGCGCGTTGAATACAGTGGATTTTCCCACGTTGGGATTGCCTACCAGCGCAATAACCGGCGCCGGATTTGCTGTGACAGCCATGCCATACCCCTCCTTGTCGTATTGACAGTGTATGCGCCCGGCGAAGGGGTGGTGCGGTGAGAAATGCGCCCATTTGTTTCATTATATGAAATAATAAAGTTGCAAATGGTGAAAGTTTGACGAATTACCAGAAGAATGGGTTTCGGTTTTGGCGGTTTTGCGCCTTGTCTCCCGGCGGCTGTTTTCCTATAATAGGGGCAAGCTGACAGGAATCAGAAAAGGAGATGTTTTGCAATGAAAATTGGATTGATCGGCCTTGGTATCATGGGCAAGCCCATGGCGAAAAACCTGCTGAAGGGCGGCTATACGGATCTGCTGGTGAACGACCGCAGCCAGGCCAGCGTGGAGGATGTGGTGGCTGCGGGAGCCAGATACGCCACCCAGCAGGAGATCGG
>USMP01000312.1 GCA_900555795.1 uncultured Eubacteriales bacterium | reverse complement strand
GTGCGCTGGTGGGGGTGCAGATGTCCCGCCCGTATGCCTCATAGTCAAAATAATTCAGCAGGTGCTCCGGCACGTCAATGGCCTCCATGTCCTCCACATAGATGCGGCCCAGGGTTTCATCGTCCTCAACGCCGGGATAAAACTCGTAGCAATCCAGGTTTTGCGCCAGATTGATGAGATCGGCCACGCTGGAAGTATGTTCGCCGCTGTCAATGACGGCCTCAAATTTCTCTAACTCACCTTGATCCAGCTCGGAGAGCAGGCAGGCCAGATAATTGAGCTCGTCCAGGTTTTCATATTCCGTGAGATAGTCATAGAGCCCCAGCACATCACCGTCAAAGCTGGTAATGAAAAATTCCTCATAACGTACCCCGTCCACACCGATCCGCTTCAAAAGGGCCTGTACTTCTTCGGTAGTCGTGGGGAATTTCAGCGTTTCGCCAACCAGCTCGCCCTCGTTGTACTTTCCCAGGTTGGTGATGTAGGCTTCAAACAGGGACGCCATCAGCGGCGGCCCTGGCCCTTGACGGTCAGGATGCCCTCAAGGGTAGTCGCGGTAATCCCCAGGCGCTGGGCCACGGCAATATCATTTTTCATGGCCTCGGTCACGGAATGGCCGCACACCACCAGCACACGGGAGCGCCGGAGCAGATCGCGGCCCATGTCGATGCCGTTCTTGTGCTCCTCCGGCACTGCGTCATTGAGGAACAGCGGCAGATAGAGCATGGGGCAGATGGGGGAATAGCCCGCATCATAGACCACGCGGCAGTAATGCGCCGCCTGCTCCATATCCACCGCAGGATCACCACGCCACGCAGCGGTGATATAAGCAAGGGATCGTTTCATTATCACACCTCCAATATTTAATAGGTAGTTCAACCCTATCCCCCCGCCCTTTCCCATTCATGGGAAAGGGGGCGGCTCTGGAGGATATACCCCCGCCGCCTTGCCGGAAATAGCACAGCCGGGCCAGGCCGTCAAGGGCAAGCCGCCGCAAGCGGCGGGCGTTCCGCCCCTTGACTACCCGTTCCCGGCTGCGCTGCAAAATATCCGGCGACGGGGGATATATCACCACAGAGCCCATCCCAAGCGCGGGGCGCTTACCTCTGGACAAAGTGTCCAGAAGCGGGGCCGGGTTACTTCTCCAAGTCCTTTTTCTTGTCCGGCTTTGCCAGTTCGGGCGGCTGTTTCTCTTTCCACTCGTCCAGCAGAGCCATGATCTGTTCCTTCATTTTGGCAGGAGTGACCTCCTTGCCGAAATACTTAGACAGTTCAGCAGTCGAAATAATCACACCGCGATCCTCCTTTTTCTCTTCACTCAGAATACCGTCAATCACATCGCCGTTGAGCTTGCCCTCCTTGTCCAGCTCGTGGAGCCGCTTTGCCTGGGCTACCGAGGGGGAGGACTGCTCCCCGTCAATGGAAACGGCAATCAGCCGCTGGTTTTCCGGCCTGATATACGAGATCTCCACCGCAGGCATAAAGCCCATCTGCTTTGCGTCCACCTTGTCCAGAAGCTCCGGCACCAGGGAGTTGAGCCGGATATACCGCATGACCTTTTTATAGTTCATGTCGTGTTCCTTACCCACGATCTCCACCGAGAGCTTACCCAGGGCCTCCGCCTCTTTCTCATTTTTCGGGCGGGCCCCCTGGCGTTTGATGGCCTCCACCTCCAAATCCAGGAGCTTTGCCAGCTCGCTGGGGAGCGGATCGCCGCGCTGTTTATTGCTGTTCCGCATTTCCCGGACAGCTTCAAGGTCAGTCATCTCCCGGACGATACAGGGCATTCATGGCGATCAGGTCTTCGAAACGGTTGGGCTTGAGGTTGCGCAGGTGCTTCTTCATGCCCGGGGACTCGAACTGGAACAGGCCGGTGGTATCGCCGCGTGCAAAGACCTCGTAGGTCTGGGCGTCGTCCAGCGGGATGTCGTCGATGTCCACGTCCACGCCGTGCACCGCCTTGACATTCTCCACGGCGTCCTTGATGATCGACAGCGTACGCAGTCCCAGGAAGTCCATCTTGATCAGGCCGACGCTCTCGACCTCCTTGCCCTCGAATTCAACCACGTTCAGCTCGGCATCCTTGGCAATGGCCATCGGCGCGAACTTCTCGAGGTCGTCCTGGCCGATGATCACGCCGCAGGCGTGCACGCCCGTCTGGCGGATCGAGCCTTCGAGTTTCTCGGCGTACTTGAGCGTATTGCGTATCAGCTGGTTGGGCGACTCGCGCTCGGCTGCCAGCTCGGGGGACTCCTTGTATACGAAATCGAACGGCGTCTCGCCGTGTTTCTTGTCGGGGGTGATCTTGTCGGGCACCAGTTTCGACAGGCGGTCGCTCTCCGAGAGGGCGAGCTTCTGCACACGGGCAACGTCCTTGATGGCCATCTTGGGCGCCATGGTGCCGAACGTCACGATCTGGGCAACGCGCTTCTGGCCGTATTTCTGCACGCAGTAGCGCAATACGTCGGCGCGGCCGTCCTCATCGAAGTCGACGTCGACATCGGGCAGCGAGA
>USMP01000311.1 GCA_900555795.1 uncultured Eubacteriales bacterium | reverse complement strand
TGGCTGTGGCGGTGCTGGTGGCGCTGCTGGCCTGGGGATTGGTGCTGAATGTGAATACCGGCAGCGTGGAGATTCCCGCGGGAAAGGTGTTCTCCATGGTGTGGGACGCCCTGCGCCTGGGCGTGGCCAACCTGGTGACGGGCGGCGGACGGCAGGAGGCGCTGGACGCCGTGGTGGGGGCCTCCACGGAGAGCCGCATTATTTTCAGTATCCGTATGCCCCGTATGCTCCTGGCCGCCATCCTAGGGGGAGCGCTGTCGGTGTCCGGCTTTTTGCTGCAGACCTTTTTCCGCAACCCCATTGCCGGACCCTTTGTGCTGGGCATCTCCTCGGGCTCCAAAATGGTGGTGGGCATCACTATGATTTTTCTGACCCAGTACATCCCCCGCGTCAGTACCGCCGTTTTGGTGCTGGCCGCCTTCATAGGCTCCCTTTTAATTGTTTCCGTGGTGCTGCTTTTCTCCCAGCGGGTCCACAGCATGTCCATGCTGCTGGTCATCGGCATCATGGTGGGCTATATCTGCGGGGCGGTGACGGATTTCTGCATCACTTTTGCAAAGGAGCAGGACATTGTGAACCTGACCAGCTGGTCCATGGGCAGCTTTTCCGGAGCCAGCTGGGCCAATGTGGGCACCTCCGCCTGGCTGTGCCTGGCGGGGCTGGTGTGCGCGTGGCTCCTCAGCAAGCCCATCGGGGCCTACGCGCTGGGGGAGGGGTACGCCCAAAGTCTGGGCATCAACGTCAAGCTGTTCCGGGCCCTGCTGATTCTGCTGTCCAGCCTGCTCTCCGCCTGCGTTACTGCTTTTGCCGGGCCCATCTCCTTTGTGGGGATCGCCGTGCCCCATATTACCCGCTCCGTGCTGAAGACCTCCCGCCCCGCCCTGGCAATACCCGCCACATACCTCTGCGGGGCGGTGTTTTGCATTTTCTGCGACCTGATCGCCCGCACGGCTTTCGCTCCCACGGAACTGGCCATTGGTACCGTCACCTCCGCCTTCGGCGCGCCGGTGGTGATTTACATGATGCTCAAGCGCCGCCGGGAGCAGGAGTAAGGAGAAGACCATGGAATACTTTAAGACACAGGACCTTGCCGTGGGCTATAACGGCAGCATCCTCATCCACGATATTAATATTGCCATTGAGAAGGGGAAGATCCTGACCCTCATTGGACCCAATGGGGCGGGCAAATCCACCATCCTCAAGTCCATCACCCGGCACCTGGCCCGCATCGCGGGGACGGTGCACATCGGGGAGCGCGAGGTGTACGCCTGGTCCCCCAGAGAAATGGCACGGCAGGTGGCGGTGGTGCTCACCGACCGCATCCGGCCGGAGCTCATGACGTGTGAGGAGGTGGTGGCCATGGGCCGCTACCCCTACACCAACGCCATGGGCCGCATGACGGCGGAGGATCGGGCGGTGGTCCGGGAGTCCCTGGAGCGGGTACACGCCCAGAATCTGGCCCGGCAGGATTTTTCCACCCTGTCTGACGGCCAACGCCAGCGGATCATGCTGGCCCGGGCCATCTGCCAGGAGCCGGAGGTCATCGTTCTGGACGAGCCCACCGCCTATCTGGACATCCGCCATAAGATCGAACTGCTGGATATCCTGCGGGAAATGGCCCATGAAAAGGCCATCACCGTCATCATGTCCCTCCATGAGATTGATCTGGCCACCAAGATCTCCGACTATCTGCTGTGCGTCAAGGGAGACACCATCGCCGCCTTCGGCCCCCCGGAGGAAATTTTTGAGGGAAACGCCATCGATGCGCTCTATGATATCCACCACGGCTCCTACAACCTGCTCTTCGGCAGCGTGGAACTGACCAAACCCGCCGGGGAGCCCCATGTGTTCGTGGTGGGCGGCGGGGGCCAGGGCATTGGCTGCTACCGGGCGCTGCAAAAGCGGCAGGTGCCCTTTGCCGCCGGGATTCTCTTTGCCAACGATATGGACTGCCCTGTGGCCCGGGAACTGAGCGACCACGTGGTGACGGCCCCCGCCTTTGAGCCCATGGGGGAGGCGGAACTGGAGCGGGCGGCGGCGGTGCTGGGCCGCTGCGCCGGCGTCATTGACGCGGGCACGCCCGCTGGCAGCTTCAATCAGATGAACCAGCGGCTGCTCCGTCTGGCGGCGGAGCGGGGCATCCCCGTATACCGGGGCTGGCAGGCCTGGGCGGAGACATGGGAAGGAAGCCGGATGTGATGGAGGCGGTGCGTCCGTTAACCGCTGCTGCGGCCCTCGGAGGGAAACACCTGGCGGGGCCGGAGGAGGCGAGAAAAAAGCGGGATGAACCAGGCGCCCGGACCACCCGGGACCCTGCCCGCCGCAGGGGAGAACCGCCCGGGGAACGGGTGCTTTTGAGGAGGGGATGCCATGATTGAGATCCGGCACGTGACAAAAATATATCCCCAGGCGAAGGGAAAGGCGCTGGACGACGTGTCCCTTGCCATATCCAGCGGGGAATTTTTTGGCCTGCTGGGGCCCAACGGGGCGGGGAAAACCACCCTGATTTCCATTCT
>USMP01000310.1 GCA_900555795.1 uncultured Eubacteriales bacterium | reverse complement strand
CCCTCCGGGGCGGCCCAGATTCATGAAAACTTACAATAGTTGGTACATAACCCGGTGAAATTCCTGAAAAACCTTTACTTTTTTGTTTTTTTACGCTATACTTCTTCACAGAAAAGGAGGGCTATACCATGAAAATCCTGTTTGCGGCCTCCGAAGCGGTCCCCTTCTGCAAGACCGGCGGCCTGGCCGACGTGGCCGGCAGCCTGCCCCAAGCCCTGGCACAGACCGGGGACGAACTGGCTGTCATCCTGCCCCTGTATCAGCACGTGGCGGAGAAGTGGAAGGACCAGATGACCTTCGTCTGCAGCATTGAAGTGCCTCTGGGCTGGCGGAGGGTGTACTGCGGCCTGTTCCAGCTGGAACGGGACGGCGTCACCTGGTACTTTGTGGACAACGAGTACTATTTCAAGCGGGACGCCCTCTACGGTCACTATGACGACGGGGAGCGGTTCGGCTTTTTCTCCCGGGCCATTATTGCCCTGCTGCCCTCCCTGGCCTTTATGCCGGAGGTGATTCACTGCAACGACTGGCAAACCGCGCTGGTGCCCATCTACCTGAAGGACGAGTGCGTGCGCTGGCCGGAGGTGCGGGGGATCAAAACCGTGTTCACCGTCCACAATATTGAGTATCAGGGCCGCTACGGCAAGGAGACCCTGGAGGATCTTTTCGGCCTGGCCCCCGGCTGGTTTGCTGACGGCACCATCGCCATGGATGGGGATGTGAATCTGCTCAAGGGCGCCCTCATGACCTGTGACGCCATCACCGCCGTCAGCCCCACCTATGCCCAGGAGTTGCGCTACGCCTACTTCGCCCACGGCATGGAGAGCGTCATGGAACTAAACGCCCAGAAGCTGCACGGGGTGCTCAACGGCATTGACATGGTCCGCTACGATCCCGCCACGGACCCCGGCATCTCCAACCACTACAGCGTCTCCCGCATGACCGGCAAGGCCCGGAACAAGGAGAAGCTGCAGCAGAAGCTGGGACTGGCCCCGGAGCCCGGGGTGCCCATCATCGCCATTGTCAGCCGTCTGGTCAGCCACAAGGGGCTGGATCTGGTGTGCCGTGTATTCGACCAGATTATGGACCTGAACTGCCAATTTGTTGTGCTGGGCAGCGGCGACTGGAACTATGAACAGTTCTTTGAGGGCAAGCTGGCCCAGTATCCGGGCCGCATGGCCCTATACCGGGGGTACAGCGAGGAACTGGCCATGGAGATTTACGCCGGGGCGGATATGCTGCTGATGCCCTCTAAGAGCGAGCCCTGCGGCTTGGCCCAGATGATTGCCATGCGCTACGGCACGGTGCCCATTGTCCGGGAGACCGGGGGGCTGAAGGACACGGTCCACCCCTACGAGTCCTGGTGCGGCGCCGGCAACGGCTTTACCTTTGCCGATTACAACAGCGGCGACATGCTCTACGTCATCCGCCAGGCCCTGGACCTGTACTACAACAATCCCACCGCCTTCAAGAAGCTGCGCCGGGCCGGTATGACCACGGATTTCAGCTGGGAGAAGAGCGCCCAGGCCTACAACGATATCTACCGCACCATCTGCTCCTGAGTGCTGCCGGCCATACAAGCGGGGGGTATCTTCCTGGATACGCCCCGCTTGACATTGCATAGAAACGAGGAATAACCCCAATGGAAAAAATTACTAAGGACGCCATGAAGCAAGCCATCTGCGATAAGCTGCGGCTGAACTTCGGCTGCACCGTGGAGGAGGCCACCGACGCCTACATTATGAAGGCCTGCGCCATGGTGCTGCGGGACCGGATGACCAGCCACGCGGTGGAGACCCGGGCCAAGGTCCGCAAAAAGCAGCTGCGAAGCGTCCACTATATGTCCCTGGAGTTTCTCATGGGCCGCAGTCTCATGAAAAACGCCTACAACCTGGGCGTGCTGCAGCCCATGCGGGAGGCCATCGAGGATCTGGGCTTCAAGCCCGGCGACATCTTTGACATGGAGCCGGACGCCGGGCTGGGCAACGGCGGCCTGGGCCGTCTGGCGGCCTGCTATCTGGACAGCCTCACCACCCTGGAGATTCCCGCCAGTGGCTACTCCATCTGCTACGAGTTGGGCATTTTCCGTCAGAAGATTGTGGACGGCCAGCAGGTGGAACTGCCGGACAACTGGAAGGACCAGGGGGACGCCTGGCTCATTCCCAAGCCCGACGAGATGGAGGAGGTCCACTTCGGCGGCACCCTGCGGGAGTTTTGGGACGACAACCACCTTCACATTATCAACGAGGGCTACACCCGGGTGCTGGCCATTCCCTGCGACATGTATATCGCCGGCTACGACACCAAGCACACCAACGTGCTGCGCCTGTGGGACGCCAAGAGCCCCACGCCCATGGACATGAGCCTTTTCAGCCAGGGTGAGTATCTGAAGGCCAGCGAGGAGAAGGCCATGGCGGAGGTCATTGCCAAGGTGCTCTACCCCGAGGACAACCACTATGAGGGCAAGAGCCTGCGCCTGAAGCAGCAGTACTTCTTCGTCTCCGCCACGGCGCAGACCATCGTG
>USMP01000309.1 GCA_900555795.1 uncultured Eubacteriales bacterium | reverse complement strand
ACCCCGATCTCAATAAATAAAATCCCCAAAGCATGCAGCTCGTTGGTATGCTCTGCTTTAAACGGCAGATAACTGTAATCCAGGAAATTGCCGCCGTTAAGCATTGCCAGCCAGCCGGTAGCCGCATAGATGAAGGTCCCGACGCCGGCCAGGACCAGCGAATTTTTTATCGAAATATTGAACGATGCCTGATCGCCCATGATCAGTCTGGATAAAACCACACCGATCGACAGCAGCGCGCCCGCCTGGAATCCGCCGCCGGGTCCGGCCTCGCCGAAAATCAGAACATACACTCCGTAAACCAGAGAAAACGGCACTATAAGCCTGAACGCCGTATCAAGGACTATGCCGCCGAAAGGTTTCTTCATGCGTCCTCATCCTCCTCTGGGGCGGGCTCGTTCTCCCGGCCCTCCTTGACGGTGAGCACATTGGCGTAGGCGGTGCCCGCCTCGCCGTCGGCAGCCTCAACGGCCAGGGCGTCGGACACCTTCAGCCCGGCGTCGATGGCGTAGTTGCCGTTGATGACGGAGACGGCCACATCCTGCAGCACAGTGGGGGTCAGGCGGGCCTCCACCTCGTAGATGTCGAAGTTGTGGGGGTTCTCAGCAATATCGGTCTTGGTGGCGGAGAGGCCAACCCCCTCCTTGATCTTAATAAGCCCCTCCTGCTCCAGCAGCAGCAGGGCCCGGGCCTCGTTGGTGCCGTCGTTGGGGATGGCGATCTTGGCGCCGTCGGGCAGGTCCGCCAGGGAGGACACCTGGCCGGCGTAGATGCCGAAGGGCTCGTAGTGGATGCCGGCGGCGGACACCAGGTGGGTGCCGTGCTCCACATTAAAGTCGTTCATATAGGTGATATGCTGGAAGTAGTTGGCGTCCAGGGAGCCGTCCTCCACAGCCTCATTGGGCTGAATATAGTCGTCGAACTCCACGATCTCCAGGGTGTAGCCCTCCTTCTCCAGAAGGGGCTTTACCTCCTCCAGAATGGCGGCGTGGGGGGCGGGGGTGGCGCCTACCCTGATGGTCTTGGCGTCGCCCTTACCGCCGCAGGCGGCCAGGCTGAGAATCAGGGTCAGGGCAAGAGTAAATACGGCAAGTCTTTTTTTCATGTTCATTTTCTCCTCTTTTTTGTATTGGTATTGATGCGCCGGTCGGTTTTCACTGTCAGCGCCGTACCGATGGATTGGATGATCTGGACCAGGATAACCAGAATGATGATGGCCACGTACATGACCACCGTCTGCCCCCGTCCGTAGCCCCGCATCAGGGCCATAGCCCCCAGGCCGCCGCCGCCGATGGCCCCCGCCATGGCGCCGTATCCCAGGATGGTGATGCTGGCGTTGGTGGCCCCGTTGATCAGGGAGGGCCTGCACTCCGGCAGCAGCACCTTCCAGACGATCTGCCAGGGGGAGCAGCCCATGGCCTGGGCCGCCTCAATGACGCCCCGATCCATCTCCCGGAGAGACGCCTCCACCAGCCGGGCCACATAGGGGGCCGCGGCCACAGTCAGGGGGACAATGGTGGCCGCGGTGCCGATGGCGGTCCCCAGGAGCAGGCGGCTCAGGGGGAACACTGTCACCATGAGGATCAGGAAGGGGACAGAGCGCAGCAGGTTGATGACGGTATTCAGGGTACCCATCAGCGCCTGCGGCAGGGGCCGGATGCCGTCTTTCTCCCCTGTGACCAGCAGTATTCCCAGGGGCAGGCCCATGAGATAGGCAAATATCGTCGCCAGCATGGGTGCATACAGGGTCTCCCAGATGGCAAAGGGGATGTTCTCCGGAGTGAGCAGAAACTCCGCCTGCTCCAGCGCCTTATTGGCGGTAAAGCCCCAGGATTCGATCAGGGCCGCGAACTGCTCAATCATGGCTCTCCCGCACCTCCTCCACAGTGATATCCTTTTGGCTTCTGATATAGGCCATGGCCCTGTCGGCCTCTTCCTCGGGAAGGCCCAGCAGCATGGTGCCGAAGGCCTTGCCGTCGATGTTCCGGGTGTCGGCCCCCAGGATGTTGGCCTTCACGCCGCAGTCAATGGCCAGGGAGGCGATGAGGGGCTGGTAGGCGGTGCCGCCGTTGAAGGCCACCCGGATGACCCTGGCCCCGCCGCTCTCCGGCAGCAGTTCCAGGGGCGCGCCGTCGGGGTACACCAGCCGCCGGCCGGCCTCGCTCCTGGGATTCGCGAAAACCTCCTCCACGGTGCCGGTCTCCGCCAGATGGCCGTGGTCCAAAATGGCCACCCGGGAGCAGATCTCCTCGATGACCTTCATCTCGTGGGTGATGACCACCACCGTGATGCCCAGCCGCCGGTTGATATCCTGGATCAGCCGCAGGATGTCCCGGGTGGTCTTGGGGTCCAGGGAGCTGGTGGCCTCGTCGCAGAGGAGCACCTTGGGACTCGTGGCCAGGGTCCGGGCGATGGCGATGCGCTGCTTCTGGCCGCCGGAGAGCTGGGCGGGATAGGCGTTCGCCTTGTCGGCAAGGCCCACGATCTCCAGCAGTTCCCGCGCCCGGGCCTCAGCCTCCTTTTTAGGGG
>USMP01000308.1 GCA_900555795.1 uncultured Eubacteriales bacterium | reverse complement strand
AGGAAAAGACGCCCCGGCTGACGCCGCCCAGGCGGGTGGAAAAGCCATGTACCACACCGGCGGCCTCCTCCAGCAGAGAGGAGGTGTGGTAGATGACGCCGTTTGCATCGTGTTGAATAAAGGACATAGGGCAACTCCTTACGTAGTAGAGGGTTGGACGTGGCGGGGCGGTCCGCCGTAGCGCATCTCCCGCTCAAAGAGGGTGTCGGAGAGACGCTGAACGGCCCCGGTGGGAAAAAAACCGGACCGCAGGTACCAGCTGTAGGCAAAATCGTTGGTGCTGAGCACCCAGAGCCGGGGGCTTTCGCACCGGGCTATGGCAAAACGCAGAAGAGCCCTGCCATAGCCGCGGCCCTGCCGCTCCGGCAGGACGTAGAGGTTTTCTATAAGACCGTCCCAGAGGGACACCACACCCCCGGGACCGGCCTCATCCGTGAGGAGGAACACCGCCTTACCCCGGGCCAGTTCCGCCCGGAGATAGGCCGTTTGTCGCTCCGGGGTGTGGAGGGCCAGGAACTCCGGCGAGCAGATGGCCCGGTGGGAGTCCTGCCAGGCCAGGGCGTGGACAGCCCCGGCGGCGGAAAGCAGTTCTTCTGTCACGGGAACAATGGCGGGGGCCACGCTACTTGGCCTCCAGCCAGGAGGCGCCGCTGTGGGCCTCGGCGGTGAGGGGCACCGAGAGAGGGAATACCCCCTCCATCTCCCGGGTGAGAAGCGCCTTGACCCGCTGGGCCTCGTCCCCGGGGCACTCCACGATGAGCTCATCGTGAACCTGCATAATCAGCCGGGCCTCCAGCCCCTCCCGGGCCAGCCGGTCGGCAACCCGTACCATGGCCAGCTTGATAATGTCGGCGGCGGTGCCCTGGATGGGCATGTTCAGAGCCACCCGCTCCCCGAAGGAGCGCATGTTAAAATTGGCGGATTTAATTTCCGGCAGGGCCCGGCGGCGGTGCATCAGGGTTTCCACATAGCCCCGCTCCCTGGCCTGTGCCACCACCTGCTCCATATACCGCTTTACGCCGGGGAACCGGGCGAAGTAGGTCTCCATATACTCCTTGGCCTCCGCCACAGTGACGCCCAGATCCTGGCTGAGGGAGAAGGCGGAGATACCGTAGACAATGCCGAAGTTTACCGCCTTGGCGGCCCGGCGCATGCTGGGGGTTACGCGCTCCAGGGGTACGTCGAACACATGGGCGGCTGTGACGGTGTGAAAGTCCTCTCCGGAGAGGAAGGCGTCCCTCATGGCCTGATCGCCGCTGATGTGGGCCAGCAGGCGCAGTTCGATCTGGCTGTAGTCCGCGTCCACCAGCACCTTGCCCGGGGCCGCCACGAACATGCGCCGCAGTTCGCTGCCCAGGTCCGTGCGGGTGGGAATGTTCTGCAGGTTTGGCTCCGTGGAACTGAGGCGGCCTGTGGCGGTAACGGTCATCTGGAAGCTGGTGCGCACCCGGCCATCGGGGGAAATAACCTTTAACAGGCCGTCCACGTAGGTGCTTTTCAGCTTGGCGTACTGCCGGTACTCCAGGACCTGGCCCACAATGGGGTGAGCGCCCCGCAGCTTATCCAGCACCTCCACATTGGTGGAGTAGCCGGTTTTGGTTTTTTTATAGCTGGGCAGGCCCAGACGCTCGAAGAGGACCTCCCCCAGCTGCTTGGGGGAATTGATGTTGAAGGGGCCGGCATGGGTATAGATCTGCCGCTCCAGGGTTTCGATGGCGGTGGTAAGGGTCTCCCCAAAGGAGCGGAGCATCCCCGCATCCACCTGGAAGCCCGCCAGTTCCATCTCTGCCAGCACCCGGCAGAGGGGCAGTTCCACGGTGAAGTACAATTCCTCCACCCCGGTTTCCCGGAGTTTTGGCAGCATGCTCTCATAGAGGGCGGAAATGAGAGCGGTGTGGCTCGTCCAGGCCCCCAGGGCCTCCGGACTCTCCCCCATGGCGGTGAAGGCATCCTCCGCCAGGTAGGCGTCCGCCTTGGGAACAGCGGTGGAAAACCAGCTCATCCCCAGCCGCTCCAGGTCGTAGTGACCGGCGGTGGCGTCCAGCAGATACCCCGCCAGGGCGGTGTCGAAGACAATATCGTCGGCGGGCAGCCCCTCCGCCAGAAGGGCCCGGGTCAGGTCCTTCACCTCGTGGGAAATTTTCCTAATGCCGGCGGCGAAGAACTCCCGGAGAAACCGGTTGTAGCAGTTCAGGCGGCTGGGAAGAAACACGGCGGCCTTCCCGCCGCCCTCGTCGCCCCACTCCACGCCCCGTCCAGCGACCGCAGCGCCAGGGCCGCCACGGGCTTTTCCCGGGTCCGCCAGAGGGCCAGCAGTTCCTTCGTGCGCTCCTCCGATGTCACCATCTCGCTCTCGCAGGTGCCGGTGAAAGCCGATTCTGCCTCCGCTTCCGGGGCGGCGGAGAGCTCCAGCTTCTCAATGAGTTTGCTGAACTCCAGCCGCAGAAAGAGGTCCCGCAGTTCCGGTTTGGCCGGGCGGCGGAGATTTTCGGCGGGGTCAAAGGGGAGGGGCGCGTCGGTAACGATGGTG
>USMP01000307.1 GCA_900555795.1 uncultured Eubacteriales bacterium | reverse complement strand
CGAAGGCCGGCAGATCCGCCAGATCCCCGATGGGCACCTCCACCCGGTCGGCGCTGGCCAGGATCGCCTCCCCCGGAGCCGGCTCCACCAGCAGATACGCCTCATGCACCTCCAGCACGGTGGCGGTAAAGGTTTCCGGCCAAACGGCGCCGGCGTTACCCTCCCCCGGTGAAGCGCTGCCCCCGGCCTCCGGGGTCCCTGTATCCGCGCTCTCCGGGGCCGCCATATCGCTGCCGCTGCTGCCGCCCATGCCGCCGAAGAGGCCCAGGCGCAGAGCGCCGAGGCCCAGGGCCGTCACCAGGACCAGGCAGGCCGCCGCCGCCAGGTACCGCCGCCAGGGGGCGGCCCTTCTCTGAAAGCGGTAGTCCTGGGCCCACTCTATCAGGTCCTCCCGGATGCCGGTGATGGCGTCAAATAGGATCTCCTCCCTGCTCATACCGCCACCCCCTCCTCCTCCAGATACCGGCGCAGCCCCTCACGCAGCCGCAGCAGCCGCTTGGTCAGGGCGTTGGGCCGGACCGACAGTTCCCTTGCCAGATCCTTTACGCTGTCCCCGTTCCAGTACCGGCGCAGAAAGAGGGCCCGGTCCTCCGCCGGCAGAATCTCCAGCCAGCGGCTGAGAATCCCGCTGAGTTCCCCGGCCTCCACCCTTCGCTGGACGCTGTCCGGAGCGGGCACACAGTCGCCCAGTTCGCTCAGGAGCACCTCCGCCCCGCCAAACCGCTTCTGGGCATGGGCGGAGCGGTAGCGGGAGATGGAGAGGTTGCGGACAATGGCCCCCAGATAGGCACGGAGACTGCGGGGCCGCTGGGGCGGCATGGTGGCCCAGCAGCGGCCATAGGTGTCGCTGACACACTCCTCACTGTCCTGGAAGCTGGCCAGGATGTTCATGGCGATCCGGTGGCAGAACGGGCCATATTTTTTATCCGTCTCCGCGATGGCACACTCCTCCCGCTGCCAGTACAGGTCGATGATGGCAATGTCCTCCATAGGACAATCCCCCCTTTCTCCTCCTATGACGCAAAATATGATTGGATCTGCCGCCAGTATACCATTTAAATGGGTAAATTGTCGATTGTCAATTTCAGGGGACCTGTGCTATACTGTGTCCATTGACACTGAGAGAGGAGCCAAATGGCAAATGAGGATCGTAATCAAGCTGGGGACCTCCACGCTGACCCACGGGACGGGAAAGCTGAACATCCGGCGGGTGGAACTGCTGTGCAAGGTGATGAGCGACCTGAAAAACGCGGGCCACGAAATCGTGCTGGTCAGTTCCGGGGCTATCGCCATGGGCGTGGGCAAAATGAATCTGAGCCGGAAACCCACGGACGTACCCACCAAGCAGGCCCTGGCCGCGGTGGGCCAGTGCGAATTGATGTACATCTATGACAAGCTGTTCTCTGAGTACCACCACACCGTGGCCCAGATTCTGCTCACCGGGTCCGACGTGGAGGACGATCAGCGGCGGATGAATTTTCAGAACACCATGTTCCGTCTGCTTGAGATGGGGGCGCTGCCCATTATCAACGAAAATGACACCGTGGCCACGGCAGAGATTGCCGTGGGGGACAACGACACCCTGGGAGCCATTGTGGCGGTCAACATCCGGGCGGATCTGCTGGTGCTTCTGAGCGATATTGAGGGGCTTTTTACCGCCGATCCCCGGCAGCACCCGGAGGCGGTGCTGATTGAGCGGGTGGAGGCGCTGACGCCGGAGATCCTGGCTCTGGCCGGAGACGCGGGCAGCGAACTGGGCACCGGGGGCATGGTGACAAAGCTGCGGGCCGCCGGCATGTGCATGGACGCCGGCTGTGACATGATCATCACCAACGGCACCCGGCCGGAGGATCTCTACCGCATTGCGGACGGCGGATCCATCGGCACCCGGTTTTTCGCAGAGCGGAACCACATGACAAAAGGAGGACAACGCCATGACCACGCATGAAATACTCCAGGCGGCACGCTCTGCCCGCTCCGCCCTGGCCACCGCCGGCACTGTGGGCGCAGACCTTGCCAATCTGGTGAACGAGGCCGCCCTCCGGGCGGTGCGTATGGGCCGCAAGACGGTGAACCAGGCGGATCTGCTGGCCTCCTTTGAATTCGTCATCGCAGGCAGTGAAAAGAAGAATTCGGTGCTCACTGAGTTTGAGAAAAAGCTGGTGGCCTATCATGAGGTGGGCCACGCCATGGTGGCCTATAAGCAGAAGAATACCGAACCGGTGCAGAAGATCACCATCGTGCCCCATACGCAGGGCAGTCTGGGCTATACCCTGCTGATGCCCGAGGAGGACAAGACCGAGCTGCGCACCCGGGACGAGCTGCTGGCCAAGATCGCCGTCTCCATGGGCGGCCGGGCGGCGGAGGAGGTGGTCCTGGGCACCATGACCAACGGCGCTGCCCAGGACATCCAGGACGCCACCAGCGTGGCCCGGAACATGGTGGCCATGTTCGGCATGAGCGACGAGTTCGGCATGATGGCGCTCGGCTCCGTGCGCAGCCAGTATCTCGACGGCGGCTACGGTCTCGACTGCGCGCA